>WGDQ01000908.1 GCA_015493185.1 Planctomycetaceae bacterium | reverse complement strand
CAACAGAAGCCGCATTCGAGCAGCCGGCTGAACCGCCGCCGCCCTCATCGGGTGGTGTGTGGCGAGCACCGAGCACGAACGCGGGCTCGATTTGTCGACTTCCAAAGAAACCATGCGCCGGCCGCTCTCGGGAGGCGCGACATTCTCCAGAAATTCCAGACACGTTTCGCAATCTATCGAGGATCGACCCACCATGAACGCCATGCATCGTGTTTGTTCGCATTCGTCTTGTTGCGCCGGTTGGCGTGTGCTTGTTGTGACCACTGCCGTTGCGGCGTGCACGGTGGCAACGCTGTTGTTCGTGCCGCGGTGGGCAGCCGCTGAAACGAAAAAACCGGCGGCGGCCGACGCCACGATTATCGCGCATCGCGGTTTCACGTTCGTGGCGCCCGAGAACACGCTGCCCGCCTTCCGCGCGGCGCTTGATGCCGGCTACGGCTTTGAATGCGACGTTTACGCTTCGAAAGACGGCGTGCCCGTGATCATTCACGATCCGACGGTCGACCGCACAACCGACGGCTCGGGCCGGATCGAACAGATGACACTCGATCAGATCAAGCGGCTCGATGCTGGTAGTTGGTTCGATGAGCGATTTGCCGGGCAGCGGATTCCGACGCTCGACGAGGTGTTGCGTCTGGTGGCCGAGCACCCCGAAAAGAAAGCCGTGGTGGCCCTGCACTTGAAACGATGGGACGAACCGCTGCTGAAGAAGACAATCGCTCTGCTGGCGAAATACGATCTTTTCGATCGCACATTCGTATTCGATCAGCCGCTTGATGTGTCGCGTCGGATCAAGCAGCTTGAACCGCGTGTGAACACGGTGCTGGCCGATTTCCGCGACCGCAGAAAGTACGCCGATCCGCAGGCATGGGCCGAGGTGCTCGACGAACCGTATTGCGACGGCGTGTGGATCCACTTCGTGCCTTCGGCCGAACAAATGCGGCTGGCCCACGAGCGGCACAAGCCGGTTTACATCTACCTGTTCACCGATAGCAAGAACCCCGACACGTGGCGCCGCGGCGCGGAGTTGGGGGTGATTTTCTGCCTCGACGACGTGGCCGACTGGTGCCGCGCCGTGGGCAAAGCACCGCCCAAAACGGCCGGCTGATCGGCGCGAAAGGCGTCGGCCGCTGCGGCGTTGAGCGGTAGCGGGGAAACGCCGGGCCACTTGCTTGCGCAGCGCATCGCGCGGCTTCGGGGTTTCAGCCGCTTTCGGACGCGTGCTTTTGGCGGCCGCTTGATGGCAACGCCCCGCAACGGGCTGCTTTCGTTTCCCGGCGTCCACACGGTGTGGGTGCCAGGAAACGAAACGGGGCGGCATCGCACCGAAGCGGGTGTGACGCCAAATCAACTCCGATGCGCCGCCGCTGCGACCATAGCAACGGCTGCGGCAAGCACGGGGCACGCAAGCATCGAATTTTGCCCGGCACGCGGTTTGACAGGCAGGCGGCCGGTTGCTAATGTACGGGGCGTTGTGCGTTGGTGGTCGGTTTTCGTCGTTCTCGACGGCCGACAAACAGGGAACTCCGGTGCAATTCCGGGACGGTCCCCGCCGCTGTAATCGAGCGTAAGAAAGTCCTGTTTCTTCAATGCCATTGTCGTGTAGTCCGTGGCTCGTTGAATCGGAGCCCACGGCGTGCGGCGAGAAGGCCAAGGCTTTCTAGCTCGGAGTCAGAAGACCTACCAACGCGGGTTCGGTAGCATTGCCGCGTGGGACGGCAACTACACGAGTTGCGTGCCGTATGTGCGGCCATCATAAGGCAGCCGGCACGATGGTTCTCCTGAAAGAGGCCCCGCTGAAAAAGCCTAGCGGCAGCCGATCGGGCTGCGCAGGGCGGCTTGCATGCTGCGCATGAAGTCTTGTGGCGCATCGCGCTGCGCCGATGGGACGATGGTTTCTTCGCCCATGCCGCCCTGATCGCCGATCGGCTGGGAGCGTTGCCCGAGCCATGAAACCGGTCCGCCCTGCCCGGGGCTACACACTGATCGAACTGCTGGTGGTGGTTGCCATCATTGGCGTGCTGCTGGCGCTGCTGATTCCGGCAGTGCAAGAGGCGCGCGATGCAACGCGACGCATTCAGTGCGTGAACAACCTGCGGCAAATCGGCACCGCGCTGCACGCTTACCACGCGCGCTGGTCGACGTTTCCGCCCGGCGGGATCGAGTGGCGACCGTTTCCCAAGATGGTCGAGAAAAAGCAACTGGCGTGGAGCGCGTTTTTGCTGCCCTATCTCGATGCCTCGAACGTAGACCGGATACTCGACCTGAACTCGGCGTTCGATAGCCCGGCCAATGCCAAGGCGGCGGCCACCGTGCTGCCCGTATACATTTGCCCGACCACGCCTCGCAAAGAACTACGGATCGATGGTCGCGCGGTGTGCGACTACGGTGGCATTTACGGAGAGCGCATCACCGGGCCGAACTTTCCGCCGAAAGGCGTGATGATTTACGATCGGCCGATTTCGCTGCGGATGATCACCGATGGCGCCACGTACACGGTGGCCGTGGCCGAAGATGCCAATTCGCCCGACGGGCAGTGGATCAACGGCCGCAACATCTTCGATCAGGCCTTCGCCATCAACGCTGCGCCGCCGTTCGAAAACGACATGCGCAGCTATCACCGGCGCGGGGTCAACATTCTGCTGGCCGACGGGGCGGCCCGCTTTCTCAGCGATCGTATCGACCTGCTGACGCTGGCCGCGCTGTGCACCCGCGAGCAGTTGGACCCGGTCGGATCATTCTAGCCACCTCAGGCGGCCGCTTCGGCCGAACGATTCGCACGCACTCTCGAAAACATGAGATTCGCGAAAACCGTTGCCTACGATGTTTTGCAGCCGTGATTCAACGAAAGGAGCTTTGATGTTTTTCAGAAAACCACGCCGTGCGATGTGGCCGCTGCTGGCCACTGTGCTTAGTGCTCTTTGGTTCCTGAGCCCGGCCAATACGGCTCGCGCCGCGGGCATAGCCCTCGACGTTGTCGACCTGGAAGATTTGGCGTTGGCGCCCGAGTCGTTTTACAACGGTTCGGACTTTGCGGGCGGATTCACCAGCCGAGGCGCGTTTTTCAACAACACGTTCACCGATTTCGGTGGTGGCTTCACCGCCTGGGAGGGTTGGTCGTATTCGAACGTGACTGACCAGACGACCAACTCGTTCACAAACCAATATGCGGCCTACAACCCGCCCGGCGGCGGAGGGGCCGGCGGATCGCCCAACTACGCGGTGGCCTTCGCTTTCAACCCGGGCGATGCCACAATCGACCTGCCCGCCGGCACCATGCCCGCCTCGGTCGAAATCACCAACACCACTTGGGCCGCGTTGGTCATGCTCACCGGCGATCCGAACGGATTTGCCAAACAGTTCGGCGGTCCCTCGGGCAACGATCCCGATTTCTTCCGTCTGACAATCACCGGACTGGACGACACCGATACGGCCGTTGGTGCGGTCGAGTTCTACCTGGCCGATTATCGCTTTACCGACAACTCGCAAGATTTCGTGATCGATCAGTGGACCACGGTCGACCTGACGAGCCTGGCCGGCGCCACGAAGCTATCGTTCGGGCTCGAATCGTCAGATACAGGCCCCTTTGGCATGAACACGCCGGCGTATTTTGCACTGGACAATCTGGTGCTGGTGCCGGTGCCCGAACCCGGGTCGTTCATGTTGGCCGCGATCGGCGGCGCCGTGGTTTGCTGGCTTTCGGCTTCGCGGCGTCGGACGCGTTGAGCGGAACCGATCAGCGGAATTGGTCAAATGCCGCGCTGCCCCCGTTGGAGGTGTCTCATCCCCAGATAGTCGCAACACAGCGGTGCGTTGGCCCGCTGTCGGGGGCGCGGCTTTGACCGGTTGTGCCCGGCGTGCTTTGCCGCGCCGGTGAGTGCCAGCGGCGTTTTTCGTTTCACTTCACCCACAGTGAATTCGCGACCTGCGCGTCGCATGGCGCTGGAGGTACGCGCCGGCAGCACGCCAAGACACTCGGCATGACCGGTGCGGAAACGGAGCAAAAAACGGAAGGGACCGCGCCCCCTCCAGCACAAAAACCAAGCGTATGTGCGCTGTGCGACGACGGACCGACTGGCCAGCGTCGCATAAGCCAAGCGTCGAAGCGATCATCGACCGCTCGATGGCGTTTTTTCGAGGGAAGCGTTTCAAGTAGCTATTCAGCCGTCTGAAGTTGTCGCGCCTTCGGTCGGGAAGCGGACCGCGTGAAAAAGCGTCGCCAACGACCGAACCCGCTGAAAACACGAACTGGTCTTTGTGTGTCTCTTTGGCCGCCTACCGATCTGCTCCGCTGCTTCATCTGGCTAAATCGTTGCTGTTCGAATAACACAAGAAAACACAAGGAAAGGAACCGATCGACGATGTGTGACTATCGACAAATGCCGCCTCGCCAGGCGGCCCGATGTGGGTTTGCGTTTGCCTGCTGGATGCTGATGTGCGGCGGGCCGGCGCTTCCCATTGCTGCTTGGGCCGGGCCATTCGCCCCGGCCGCCGGTCAAGCTGGTTCGACCGCCGTGCCGGCCACAAGCCCGGCCATTGTGGCCTGGGCCACAGGGTTCGAAGATCTGGTGCGCGGGCCGCTCGACATCGCCAATCCGATGGGGGGCAATGCCTCGTTCGGCACGGGCGATCTGGCGCTGGGGCCCTCGGTTTCAGGATCGTTCGACGTGGTAAGCCTGGGCGATGGCGGTCGGATCACGTTGACGTTCGACCAGCCGCTACGAGACGGACCCGGCTACGACCTGGCGGTGTTCGAAAACAGCTTTTCCGATACGTTCCTCGAGTTGGCCTTCGTCGAGGTGAGTTCGAATGGGACCGACTTTTTCCGCTTCCCGGCTGTTTCGCTCACGCCCACCGACACGCAGATCGGCCCCTTCGATGCGCTGGACCCCACGAACCTGCACAATTTGGCCGGCAAATATCGGGGCGGTTTCGGCACGCCGTTCGACCTGGCCGATTTGGCCGGTGTGTCGCCGCTGCTCGATACATCGAGCGTTACGCATGTGCGCATCGTCGACGTGGTCGGCTCGATCAATCCGATGTTGGGAACGCTCGACAGCATGAACCAGCTTGTCAACGACCCCTATCCCACGGCGTTCTCCAGCGGCGGCTTCGACCTGGAAGCGGTGGCCGCACTGCACGTGGTGCCCGAACCCTCTTCGTGGGCGCTCGGGCTGCTTGGCGCTTTGGGTTGGCTGGTGCTGGCGCGGCGACGCTGAAAAAGAGCGGCGGAAAACGCAAGCAACAAGGCTGCGGCGATGATGTTAGCCCCGGCAACGGTTCGTGGGTTTCCATGCTGCAAACCCACGACGAACCCGAGCGATGAGCCCAGGATACAGCGAAACGAAGAAACCGCCCGAGCCTCTGCCCGCATCGCGACACGGTAAGAAGTTTCGCACGTTCGGCAAAAAACGTTGGGCCGCAGCGCGCTGGTTTTGCGCGTTGCGGCCCTCGTCACGCAGCGTCGGCCATCGACCGGCGGGTCAATGCCCGAGTCGCCGGATCGGATCGCACCAGTAGTTCGCGGCACCGCGCGGCACTCATCCTTCCGACTGGTTCAGCTTTTTCAAAAGGCGAATCACCTCGGCGATGGTTTCGCGATGGTGTTTGCCCATCTCGACGTGCCGCTGGCGCATCTGTTCGTGCCGTTTCTGGTATTCTTCATGTTGCTTGGCCAGCTTGTCGTGATCGACGTACTCGTCGCCCGCCTCGTGTTGGACCATCACCTTCTCGTGATGGCGAATGTGCTCTTCGTGGGCGGCGATCTCGAGCCCGTGACGGGCGAGGTCGGCATCGCATTCGAGCAGTTTGGCCTCGGCCATGGCCAGCAGTGCCATGGCCCGCTTGTGCTCGGCGCGCCAAATACGTAAGTCGTCGAGCCAACTGGCATGCTCTGAGCGGTCTTCGCGATGCTCGCGATGCATGGTTTCGTGATCGAGCGTGGTCATCCGAGCGATCCTCCCTTCGAATCAAGTGCCGAAGCCGAGCGAGGCGACCGCGGCAGGTTGGTGCGATGCTGGTTCTCTCCTTTTACAAGTGCAACAACCGTGCCAGACGGGAACGACGTTGCTACACTTGCGGCGGGTGTTTACGGGCCGCCGGCCGGTGTGCTGTCGGCTTCGTTCCGCACTGGCCCAATCGACTCATGCACGAATAGCCGCACCGCCACCTGACACCAACCCACTAGCTAGCTATCAATGCACTCGTATCAGCAGCACAATGCCGAAGCCTGGAACCGTCTGGCGGCTCGCCGGCAGGCTTTCACACGACCGGCTCGCGACGAGCAATTCGAGCGTCCGCTCGAACAGCTTGATGGCCGACGATGGCTGGGCGGCAACGTGCGGGGGCAGCGCGTGCTTTGCCTGGCCTCGGGCGGGGGTCGACAAAGTGCGCTGTTTGCCGCCGCGGGCGCCGTGGTCACGGTGGTCGACATCAGTTCGGCCATGTTGGCGCTCGATCGTCAGGTGGCCGCCGAACGGGGCTACGACGTGCGGACGGTCGAGGCCTCGATGGACGACCTTTCGATGCTCGAGGCCGAGTCGTTCGATATCGTCTATCAGCCGGTCAGCACGTGCTACGTGCCCGATGTGCGACGGGTGTATGCGCAAGTGGCCCGCGTGATTGTGCCCGAGGGGATCTACATCAGTCAGCACAAGCAACCCGGCAGCTTGCAAGCGGCCCCCGCGCCAACGGGCCGGGGCTACGAGCTAACGATTCCCTACTACTGGCAAGGACCGCTGCCCGAGGCCGAGCCGGGGCTGCGACATCGCGAGCCGGACACGCTGGAATTTCTCCATCGCCTGGAAGACTTGCTCGGCGGGTTGTGTCAGGCCGGTTTCGTGATTGAGGATGTGGTTGAGCCGCTGCACGCCGATCCTCGTGCCGAACCGGGAACGTTCAAGCATCGCAGCCAGTATGTGGCGCCGTATCTGCGCATCAAGGCCCGTCGCCGAGCCACGTCGGCGCGCGGCAACACCGGCCGGCAAACCTCCCGCGTTTGGCTGCCATGAGCAAATGGCAAGAAGTCGGAGGCTGCCTTGGATTGGCTGCATGGCTCGAAGCAGGCAGATCGCCGGCACACACTGTGGCCGTTGTGCCTTTGGCGCCAACGCTTCCGCGCGACAAGCTGGTGCCAGACCGGACGGCCCGCTGCGGGGAGAGGGTCGGGGCCCGACCTTCTGACGGTCTACCGTCTACTGCTCTCGTATGGCGGCAACGCGCATTTGCGTTACATCCAGCGGCACAAACGTGCCGACGAACGGTTGCCCGGCGTTGTGCCGCTCGCGGGCCCACGGTATGGCGTAGGCGCCCACCTTGCCGCTGGTGAGCTCGGCAATGTACACGATTGCTCGCCCTGGCCGCAGGCGAGCCGAGCCGCGGCGGATGTCGGCCACGCCCGTCACGATGAGAAAGCGCGGATTCTTGCCCGGATCGACCCCTAGATCGTTGAGAATGTTGTATTTGTAGAAGCTGTTGAACTGTCCGGTTTGCGTGCTGAGCACAGCGGCCATCAGATCTCCGGTAGCCGAGTCGAGGAAATAGAGGGCCTCCACGTCGTTGTCTAAAGGCCCGGTGGCAATGGCGAAGTTTTCGTATCGGTCGGTGGCCACGGCTTCGAGCGGCGCATCGGCCCAAAGTGCGTGAATCACTAGTCCGATGCCGATACCAGCAAACAACCAGACCGAGCGGCTTTTTCGTACGGCATGCAACACGGCACGTTCTCCTTCCGAAGCGTTTTCGAATCGATATGGCGTTCTCGTCGGCCCGCGCTGGGGCGACGACGATCGGTACGATAAGGGTTTGGCGTTTGCTTGCCCATGCTTGCCTATCGCCCGCCGGGCCACCAAGAGTAGGGCAACCAAGGCCTTGTTTCCTTCGACCCCGACGCCTCAGGCGTTATGTGCCCTTCGATCGTAGCCGTTGGTTGCGAATCGTGCCAGCAAAGTTGGCCACTGCGTGGAAACACTGCACGGAAAAGTCGGGGCGGCAGTTGTGCCGGCATGCCGCAAGGCACACAATTCGTTTTCGTTTCCACAAGCATCGTGGCGGTCAGCGGCCAATCGAATGGCGGCCGCCAAGCCATCTAGTGGCCCTCTAAT
>WGDQ01000907.1 GCA_015493185.1 Planctomycetaceae bacterium | reverse complement strand
TCGTTCTACCGGCAATTGGTCGATGCCGTGGCACGGCGGCGTGCGATCCGTATTCGTTACGAAAGCTTCTCGGAAGACCAAACGATCCGCACCAAGCTGTTTCCCTATCGCTTGCTTTTCAGCCGGCGCAGTTGGTACGTGATCGGACGATCGTCAGTGCACCGCACGGTGCGAACGTTCAACGTCGGGCGTATTCTCCAGCTCGAGTTGCTCGACGAGCGCTACGAAATCCCGCCTCGTTTCTCTCTCAAACGCTATTTGCGCAATGCCTGGCATCTGATTCCCGAGCCCGGCCCCGACCGCGACGTGCACATTCGCTTCCGTCCTATGGTGGCACGAAACGTGGCCGAGGTGCGCTGGCACGCCACGCAGCAACTCGAATTTCGTGAAGACGGCTCGCTCGACTTCCGCGCTACGGTTTCCGGCCTGAACGAAATTGCCTGGTGGGTGCTCGGCTACGGCGATCAGGCCATGGTGCTCGATCCGCCCGAGCTGCGCGAGATCGTTGTCGGTCGGGCCCAACGCATGCTGGCCCAATACGGCGCACCGGCCGACGTGCCCGCGCCGCGTTATCTCGACACGCACGGTCAGCACAAAGGCCCGAAGCGTCGGCCGATCGATTCTTCCGACGATACCACCGCGTGAACCGTTGCCGACCAGCAGTCCCTTCTAGAAAGACACGTCGTTTTTCAAGATCGCTGCGCCTGCTTTCAGGCAGTCGGTGGTTCTGTATGCCCACCGCTCGTCGCCGCGCGGGCGGTTCGTTACGATGGGGTAAGAATACGGCTTGGGCCAAGGGCGCGTCGGACTGAGATAAAAGTGCAAAGTGCAAACCAGTCCGACACGACGGTTCCTCATGTCCAGCCCCCTCACGGCGACGCCATCGGTACAGACCGTCGCGAACTCGCGCGGCTCGGGCAGTTTGTAGCTGGGGGTGTGAAGCCGCTCGAACCGCTGGCCTTTTCCGGCATCATCACGTGAGGCCGGTTGCCTTTTCGGGCGGGTCGAGTCGTCACGCTGTTGCGTTTCGAAGAAAAGTTCGCTCTGTCGATCAAACGTTTTGTAGCCAAAATCTTGCAGGAATTCGCCGGCATGTTTTTTTCGTTCGATGGCATCGACGGGGCGGGCAAATCGACGCAGATCCAGCGATTCGTCCGTTGGCTGCGCGACCAGCAACGCCCAGTGATCGCGTGTCGCGATCCGGGCACCACCGCCCTGGGCGAGGCGATCCGACGCCTGTTGCTCGACGATCATGAACATCGCCGCGATTGCCGCGCCGAGATGTTTCTTTACATGGCGGCCCGGGCCCAGTTGGTCGACGAAGTGATCGGGCCGGCGATCGACAGCCATCGCGATGTGGTTTCCGACCGCTATCTGCTGGCCAACGTCGTGTATCAGGGACACGCCGGACAGTTGGACCCCGAGCTGATTTGGGAGATCGGCCGAACGGCCACCCGAGGTATTCTGCCCGAGCTGACCTTCGTGCTCGACTTGCCCGTGGAAAAACTGGCCGAGCGCATCCAGTCGGCCGGGCGACAGGCCGACCGTATGGAACAGCGTGGGCTGGAGTACCTTGGCCGCGTCCGCGATGGCTTTCTGGCCGAGGCCCGCAGGCAGCCCGACCGCATCGTGGTGATCGATGCCTCGCAATCTGTGGAGCAGGTCGAGCGGCAAATCCGCGCTGCGGCCATCGAACGCTTCAACCGTGCCGGTTGACTGGCGGACCTTCTTTCTTTCCTTTTGTTTCCCGAGAGGGGGCGCTGCCCCCCATGTGCTCGGGCTGGTTTTCGATGGCAGGGCGAGAGTTGCTGGAGCGCATCACGGGCACGTTTGCACCCTGCTGTTGGGGCGCCCACGAACTTGGTACGCTGAAAAACCGTGAGACCATCACACAATTCATCACGCGTCGTTCGCCGTATGGTTGGGCATGGGCGCGTGCGGCCGTCAGCGAGTGTTGTTCGAAAATATGGCATGGCAGGGCGTCGTAGGACACGATGACGTGGTCGAGTGGTTTCGCCGCAGCATGGCCCGAAACCGGCTGGCCCACACCTATCTGTTCACCGGTCCGCCGGGCGTGGGCAAGCGGACATTCGCCGAACGTCTGGCCCGCACGCTGCTTTGCCCTGCGAGCGATCGCCACACGCTTTTGCCCTGCGGCCAGTGCGACTCGTGCCGGCAGGCCGCGGCGGGCACGCATCCCGATTTGCTCATGGTAAGCAAGCCGCCCGATCGCAACGTACTGGCCATCGAGCTGTTCGTGGGTGGCCGCGATCATCGAATGCAGCAGGGCCTTTGTCACGACATCGGGCTGAAGCCCTTTCTCGGACATCGCCGCGTGGCCATCATCGACGACGCTCACGATCTGAACGAAGAGAGCGCCAACTGCCTGCTGAAAACACTCGAAGAGCCGCCGCCCCATTCAGTGATCATCCTTTGTGCGGTGAGCCAGGAGCGCGTGCTGGCCACGATCCGCTCGCGTTGCCAGTGGATCCGCTTCGGCGGGTTGCCGTCCGAGGCGCTGGCCAAACTGCTCTTAAAGCAGGGTGTGGCCGAAGACCGCGAATCGGCCGAGCGGCTGGCCGCTTATGCCGAAGGCAGCTTGGGGCGTGCCGCCGAGCTGGCCGACCCACAGGTGTGGCAGTTCCGTCGTGAGTTGCTGGCCGCCTTGGCCGAGCAGCCGTTGAACAGTGTGGCCTTGGCCGATTCGGCCCTCAAGTTTGTCGATCAGGCCGGTCGCGAAGCGGTGGCCCGCCGCCGGCGAGGCAAGCTCGTCGTGCAGTTCGCCATCGAGTTCTATCGCGCGCTGGTCCGCTGGCTCTGCGATGCGCCGACATCAGCCGATGCCGACCTGGCCGATGCCGTCGCGCGGGCGGCCCGCCACTCGGGCATCTCGGGCGAGATGCCCATCGCCTGTGTCGATCGCTGCACCGACGCGCTCGACCACGTCGATCGTTACGTACATCAGGGGGCCTGGCTTCCAGCGCTGTTCGACGATCTGGCCCGCATTCTGCAACCGGCCTCAACCGCACGGAGCTGAACCGCCGAGTCCCGCCCGCCCCGGTTCACCCCCGGGCGCCGAGCCGGCTGTTTTTCTCACGACTCGCCCTGCAGCGTCAGCACGATCCGCCTGCGCGTGGCGCGATTTCGGTGCTCGCACAAGAAAATGCCCTGCCACGTGCCAAGCGCCAGTCGACCCCCCTCGACCGGGATCGTCAGCGAGCAGCCAAACAGCGAGCACTTCACGTGGGCCGGCATGTCGTC
>WGDQ01000906.1 GCA_015493185.1 Planctomycetaceae bacterium | reverse complement strand
GCCCGGGTGTGCAACCGCACCGTCGATCGCCTTGACATTCGGTGCCGCAAACGCATGCACTGCCCCCCTCGACGTTCGCGGTGCGAGGCATGCTCGCTCGAACCGTGTTGGGTGATTGAACCCATAGCATATGGCTTTCGCACTAGGGACGCACAAGGGGGTTGATTGGTGTGCTGGCTCACGCTTCGTAGCAGAGGCGGGGAAACGAAGGCAATTTGCACAGACAATCATACGGCTCGCACGGGCAATCGCGGCGAATACGAGAGAATACAAGAAAGGGGCCGCAGCCGGTCTCAGTAGAAGGCAGAAGGACAATCAGGCAGCGGGAGAGCGACAGAAGAACGGCAAGGCTCGAATTCGCCTGCCGGCGCCGTTATGATGATGGTATCTAGCCGCACGATGGTGGACCACGATGGCGAACATGGTGGGCAACGTGAGCACACCATTGCGTTCAACCTGACTGCGTGGCTTCCGCGGCACGCAACAGCGAGAGCATATATTGAACAGATGCGCTCGCTGGCACGTGGTTGATCCCATGGCAGAGCAGACGCGATTGCGCGGGGCGAATCGTCACCCGTGGCGATTGATCGCGCCGAACGCACGGGCGGCATGGGCGGTGTGCAATGCGCATCGCGCGTCCGGCATCGAGTCCGATGTTCGCGCGTCATGGGCGTGGCACTGCGGGCATGCGAGCCAAGCCGTTGCGGCGATCGTGTAAATTCCTTCTTTGCCTGGCAGAATCGAAAGCGGTCGTATCCGCAAAGCGTGCGAGTCGATTCAGCCGTTGGATGGATGAAGCTACGAGCCTGGCCCGACTTTTTGAATGCTGCGTGGGTTGATGGTGGTGAACACAACGCGACGAGGCAACGCGAATCCTCTTTACTTGATGGCCGCCGGATCGACGGTTGTTCTGGCCGTCATTGCTTTTCTGATGGCTCGCGGCACCGGCGATCCGCGGACAGTTGCCCGGCCGACCGATACGCTGACGATGTACTGCGCTGCTGGCGTACGGCCTCCGGTAGCCGAGATTGCCGAGCAATACGAAAAGGAATACGGCGTTCACATTCAAATCGAATACGGTGGATCGAACACGCTGCTGAGCCGTTTGGAAGTGGCGCGAACCGGCGATCTGTATCTGGCCGCTGACGATAGCTACACCAATTTGGCGAGAGAAAAGGGGTTGGTCCGCGAAACGATTCCGGTGGCCACGATGAAGCCGGTCATTCTCGTGGCGGGCGGCAACCCGAAAATGATCCACTCGATCAGCGATTTGCTGCGCGACGACGTGCGCGTGGCACTGGGCAATCCGGATCAGGCGGCTATTGGCCGAAAAGTGCGGCGACTGCTCAAACAGTCGGGCCATTGGGACGCGTTGGAAAAGCGCGTTTCGACCACGGGCGTTTTCAAGCCAACCGTGCCCGAAGTGGCGAACGACGTGAAGCTTGGCAGCGTGGATGCCGCCATTGTGTGGGATGCGGTGGCCGGTTTGTATCCTGAGCTCGAGGCGGTTTCCGTGCCGGAGTTGGACGCCGGAAGCTCGCAAATCACCGTGGGCATCGTCTCGACATCGACCCGGCCCACGGCGGCATTGAAGTTTGCCCGATACCTGAGCGCCCGCGACCGGGGGCTGAAGGTATTTGCCCGTCGAGGCTTTCACACGGTCGAGGGCGATGTGTGGTCGGAGCGGCCGCAGTTGACCTTTTTCGCCGGTTCGGTGAATCGCCGGGCGTTGGAACCGATCCTTCGTGCGTTTGCTCAGCGCGAGGGCGTGGAAGTGAACACGGTGTACAACGGATGCGGCATCCTGACCGCGCAGATGCGGGCCCTTCAGTCGGAGGAGCAAACCGGCGGTTTCCCTGATGCTTACATGGCCTGCGACGTGTATTACATGAAGACCGTGGCCGATCTGTTTCAAGACGCCGTGAATGTATCGAACACCGACATTGTGATCGTGGTGCAAGAAGGAAACCCGAAGCAGATCCATTCGCTTCACGACTTGTCGCGGCCGGGCGTACGAGTGGCCTTGGGTCAGCCCGATCAGTGCACCATCGGTGTGTTGAGTCGCCGTTTGCTGGAGTCGGAGGGGTTGTACGAGAAAATCATGCGCGACAATGTGGTAACGCAAACGGCCACATCGGCGTTGTTGGTGCCCAATGTGACCACCGGTGCGGCCGACGCGGCATTGGCTTATCGAACCGACACGCTATCGGAAGAAGATCGCATCGACGTGATCCCGATCGATTCGCCACTGGCCAAGGCGGTGCAACCGTACGGAATTGCGCGCTGGAGCCCTCACAAGCAACTCGCCAAGCGGCTCTATGAGGCGATTGCCGCGGGGCGCGAGCAGTTCGAGGCCAGCGGTTTTCGCTGGCAACTGGAAGAAAAAGATGCCGCGCGTGCGAGTGCGTCTCCGTAAACCGGCCTGACGGCCCTGCTGCCGGCCGGGCTTGTTTGCGATCGTCTTCTGTTAGATCCCGCCCCCACCGATCCTTCAAAGGTTGCGGTTCGGCACCGACCGCCTAGTGAACGTCGCGTGAGCCAAATCGAAACCCCGTCCTACGAAAAGCCCTCGACTGCCCCGACCCAGCGACCGCATCGCGTGGGATCGGACGCGCCCTTTTACGCGGCGCTGATATTCATCTGCGCCTTTTATGCCGGGCTGATTGTGGCCATGCTGGTGGCCGACGTGGCTTACATACGCGGCTGGGAACAAGTCGTCGATCCTGCGGACCACCCGGTGGCCGCGTGGTTTGTGAACAATCCGCTGGGCCGAGCGCTGGCCGAACCGGCCATTCGCTATTCGCTGCGGCTCAGTCTACTGGCCTCGACCGCCAGCGCGCTGCTGTCGTTGTGGGTGGCCGTGCCCGTGGGGTATCTCGTATCGCGGCATGAGTTTCGCGGCAAAAATTTGCTGGACGCGCTGCTCGACATACCGATCGTGTTACCTCCGCTGGTGGTGGGCTTGAGTCTGCTGATTTTGTTTCAATTCTTCCCAGTCGCGGTGCGCGAACGCGTGGTGTATCAGGTGCCCGCTGTGGTGCTGGCACAGTTCGCCGTGGCCTGCGCCTTCGCGGTGCGAACCATGCGGGCCACGTTCGACCAGATCGACCCGCGACGCGAACAAGTGGCGCTCACGCTCGGCTGCACGCGGGCGCAGGCGTTTGGCCGCGTGGTGCTGCCGGAAACCAAGTCGGGCATTATCACCGCGGGCACGCTCGCTTGGGCCCGATCGTTGGGTGAGTTTGGCCCCCTGCTGATCTTCGCCGGTGCGACACGATTCAAAACCGAAGTGCTGTCCACAACGGTTTTCCTGGAATTGAGCATTGGCAACCTGAAACAGGCCGTGGCCGTCTCGCTGCTGATGGTGGCTGCCGCGTTGGTGGTGCTGGTGATTACCCGACTCTGGGGCTCGCGCAGCCTGACGCTTTGAAAGGGTCGGTGGATGATTCGTGTCGAGAACCTGACCGTGCGGGCTGGAAGCTTTCAACTACGGCATTTGTCGCTCGAAGTGCCCGATGGCGGGTATGCCATTTTGATGGGCAAAACCGGCAGCGGCAAAACGACGCTGCTCGAAGCGATTGCCGGATTGAAGCACATCGTGGCAGGCCGCATCGTGCTGGGAAACCGCGACGTCACGCGGCTGAAGCCGGCGGAACGCAATATCGGCTACGTGCCGCAAGATGGCGCGTTGTTCACCTCGATGACTGTGCGCAACCAGCTCGGCTTTGCTCTGGAGGTGCGTCGCGTCGATCGTCAGACGATTGCGCGACGGGTGGAACATTTGGCCGAGCTGTTGGAAATCGGTCCCTTGCTGGACCGCACGACGACGGGCCTTAGCGGCGGCGAAAAACAGCGCGTGGCTTTAGGCCGCGCACTGGCATTCGGCCCGAGCACGCTGCTGCTGGACGAACCGCTCAGCGCGTTGGACCCGAGCACACGGCGGCAGATTGTTGCCCTGCTGAAACGGGTGCGTGAAGAGACGGGCGTGACGTGTTTGCACGTAACCCACGCGCCGGAAGAAGCCGCCACGTTGGCCGATGCTTACTTCGAGCTGCGCGACGGCCAGCTTCACCCGACCGATGCGCCGGCGCGCCATGCCATTTCGGCAGACTGAACCGCAGGGCCATCGCCCGCACACGCTTCGCATCGAGAATACCCCGCCGTGCCAGGTTCGCACCTGCGTTGGAAGGAGGGGTAGTTCTCACTCGCGGCGCAGTTCGATGCCGCAGACCACGGTGGCATGGGCGGGCTGGTGGGCAGACTCGGGCGAGTC
>WGDQ01000905.1 GCA_015493185.1 Planctomycetaceae bacterium | reverse complement strand
GGGCTCGGAGATGTGTATCAGAGACAGGTCGTAGCCGATTCTCACATCGGCGCGGCTGCCTGCAGGCACGGTAGCCAAAATAGCTTCGGTCGTGGGCGTTGTCTGATTGTTGAACACGCCCCGGATGTGTCCCACGCGTCCACCACCGCGAATCCACGTATGAAACAACCCGTCGGACGGATTGCGGGTCCAACCGATCGCCGCATCGAAGCTGCCCCGTCGCAGTTCAACCAGGCGGGTGAACAGCAAATCGTTGACGTTGATCGTCTGCGATCCGGTGATCGAGGAAATAACGACCTGCCCCGAGGTGGTTACCGGATCGTCGTCACCGCTGACAGACAGAAACGATCCGCCCACGTCGACAAAGAAATACGACGGTCGGTAGCCAGCACGCAATGGCTGACGCATGCCACCGACGACGCTCCAGCCGACGTTCGTATCCGTAAAGAAGCCATCATCAAGAGAGAACACAGGGCCCGACTTGATATAGGCCTCGGGCGTTTGCGCGGCGACCGACATCGCCGTTGCTTCCAGCAAACACACGGCCGCCGCTGCCCCCAAAAGCCAACGCAATGAGCGGCACGCAACGCGTGCGGCGTCGGGAAGCGGCGAGTTAAAGTTTGCGCAAAGTCGCATGTGGCTGTCTCCGTTAGACTTTAACACGATCATGGGCAGGGGCCGTGCAAGCGTCATTATGCTCATAATCGGTCTTGAAGCAGGGCGCAACTTGACGATTCTTCCGTCGATACGGATTCAATGACGCAGATAACCCAGACGATGATTGCGTTGTCTGACCGATTGCCGCTTCCTCCCAAACGTGCGTGAACCACGGAACGAACTGTGCAAGCAAATTGACGCCAGGCAGCGCGGCGCGCTTCGTCGCCTTTGTCGGCAGCCGGTAAATCAACCGCTTATCCACCCCGCCAATCGCTCCGACAGACACACGTAGCAGAAGTGCGCACTCAGCCTTGTCGCTGACTGCTCTCGAAACTCGCAGCATGCGTTCGGATGCGAAGGTCCGCCGGCCCATCATGGCAAAACTACGGCACGATCCACGGTGAGACGCGTCGCGTCTCACTTGCTAACCGATGTGCGTCTGGGCAAACGGCCCGATCCGTTCCAGCCATGTCGAGCACGGTGGGCTGCGCCCGATACGATTTCAATAAGCTCGACACGATTTCAATAAGGGTGCCTTCAAAATCGCTTCCCGGCCCGAGATTGTGAGCAGGCGATTCATATCAAGCAGGGCGAAGCAGGCGAATCCTCCTTCGACTGGTCGATGCAGACCGACGACGAGACGGTCGGCTCGCTCGCGATCGAAGATGGGAATTGGACTCTGAAGACAACTTCTCAGATCGACGGGAACGGGAATCGTTCGTCGTCGCAAAAGGCCCGGCTCGGCGCACGGGGCAGGGGCCTTCGAGTTGTTGCCGCTCGCGCGTCAGGGTGCGTTGAACACGCTGCCGAGCGTGGTACCATCAAGGCTTTGCCGTACCCCGTATTCCAGGCGATGTGCCACAATCCAACGTTCGACGGGCCTCTATGATCGAGCAAATTGCCCAGCACCTCACTGCCATCGATGTGGCGATCATCGTTGTTTACATGAGCGGAGTGCTCGTGATCGGCTCGCTGTTCGCGCGATATGTGCACTCGGCAGGCGACTTTTTTCTAGCGGGAAAAGCCCTGCCGTTCTGGGCCGTCGGCATGTCGATCGTGGTCAGCGACATCGGCGCCACCGACATGATGGCCGGCACCGGAGGCACCTACAAATACGGAATGGCCCAGGCCAATTTCGACTGGATTGGCTCGATGCCGGCCATGCTCATTGCGGCTTTCGTCTTCGTTCCGTACTACTGGCGAACCGGCGTGTTCACCATTCCTGAGTTTCTGGGCCGCCGCTACAACCAGGCCGTGCAGATGTTGCAGGCGATCATCTGGTTGGGCTTCATGTTTTCGATGCTGGCCATCATGCTTTGGATGTCGGCCACTTTTCTGGCAGACGTGTTTGGCATGGAGCGTGTTGTGGCCGTTTGGATCACCGTGGCCATCGTGGGCATTTACACCGTTTCCGGCGGCCTGGCTGCCGTGGTGATGACCGACGTGATGCAAATGGTCATCATGTTCGTCGGGGCGGCGGCACTGTTGATGCTCAGCTTGTGGGAAACCGGCGGCTGGAGCGCCATGCGCGACGCGATTCTCGCCCAGGGGCCCGAAACGGCCGAGCACTTTTCGCTACTGTTGCCGCACAACACCACCGGCCCCTATCCCTGGACCGGCATCGTCTTCAGCCTCGGCATCATCATGTCGACCGCCTACTTCGTTGGCAATCAGGCCGTGGTGCAGCGGGCATTGGGGGCACGCAGCGAGTGGGACGCCAAGGCCGGCATGATCTTCGCAGGCTTTTTGAAGTTGTTCATTCCCGTGCTCATCTTCCTGCCGGGGCTTGCCGCCCGGGCGATGTATCCAGAGTTGGAAGATCCTGATTCGGCCATGCCGAAACTGGTGCTCGACTTGTTGCCGCCGGGTCTGACGGGCTTGATGGTGGCGGCTTTTTTCGCTGCGTTGATGTCGAGCGTCGACTCGTTTCTGAACTCGTCGACCACCATTTTCACGTCTGACATCTACGCGACGTTCTACGAGCGCATTCGCGGGCAGTCGTTGCCGACAAGGCACGCGCTGATTCTGGGGCGGATTCTCACTGTAGTGCTGATCGTTTCCAGCGGTCTGGTAGCCAAATATGTCGACCGGTTTGAAACGATTTACACCGCCATTCAAACCATCCTATCGCTGTTTCAGGGGCCAACGTTCGCCATTCTGCTGCTTGGCATCCTTTGGTCGAGAGCGACGCGGTGGGGCGGACTGGTGGGCCTGATTTGTGGCGTGCTGGCCACCGGCACGTTGAATATCATCGGGGCGGACATCTTCCCCTCGGAAGATCCGTTCTTGTTCGTCTCGTTCTGGTCGTTTCTGCTCACCCTGGCGGTCACGGCCGTCGTGAGCCTGGCAACGCCACCCGAGTCGCCCGAAAAGCTGCGGGGGCTCGTCTTCGGCTATGTGCTCTACGATGAACGGACACAGCAATTGCTCCAGCAGGGAGTGCGGGAGTCGGAAGCATGAATTGGCTGAGCGAACAACTGCACACCTGGCTGGTGCCTCCGCTCAAGGCGGTTTTCGCACCGCTCGATCAGTGGCTCATCTCGCTGTCGCCAACAACAGCGAGGGCCTGCGCCGTGGGGCTTTTCGTCCTGGCCGCCATTTGGGTGTGGACGCTCAGACGCGACTTCGTTTACCGCGGAGCACCGAGCCGGTCCCGTTGGCGTGACTTGCGGATCTGGGCCGTTCTGGCGCTGATCCCCTATATGATCATCTACGCCACGCTCTAGCGATGCGTCACGGTCCGGTTTTTCGAGTGCTCACCTTTACAAAGCCGTGAGTCGACG
>WGDQ01000904.1 GCA_015493185.1 Planctomycetaceae bacterium | reverse complement strand
GTGTGGGCTCGGCTGTGGGTGTCGGCGCTGCGCGTGTCCGGCGTGACCGGACGAACTCTCTACCTTTTATCTCGCGCAGATTCCGCTTCTCGTTCACGTTGTTTTTCACGCCCCCGCTTCCCGTCCGCCCCTGAATCGTGGAGCGCGACGGAGAAGGCGGTGAGGTTTTTCCATCTTGCTCGGCCGAACAAAAGCAAACACGCCCTTGGGAGCGAACGATCATGGCCACCGATTTTCGCTTGAAAGAACAATTGCCTGAGCTGACCCGCCGGATCGTTGAAACGTATGACGAGACCGACACGATCAACCATTTGGGGCACTGCCCGTTGCCGAAGTACGACGCGGTGATCGAGATCATCGAGGATTTGAAGGAGATCATTTACCCGGGCTTCCGGCGTCGCGAACGGCTGCACCAAGGCAATGTGATTTATCACGTTGGCGATCTGATCGATGGTTTGCACGACAAGCTGACGATGCAGATTGGGCGGGCGTTGCGTCATGAAGCCGGACACGACGCGGGCTGCGAGCAGCAAGATACCGATTTCGAGGCACTGGGGCAGGCCAAAACGCTGCTGTTTCTGGAGCAGTTGCCCGAGCTGCGGAAAATGCTGGCCCTAGACGTGGAAGCCGCGCATCAGGGCGACCCGGCATCGAAGAGCACCGATGAGGTGGTGTTCTGCTATCCCGGGCTCGAGGCGGTGACCGTGTATCGCTTGGCCCACGCGCTTTGGGTGCTGGGCGTGCCGTTGATTCCGCGGATGATGACCGAGCACGCGCATTCGCGCACCGGCATCGACATTCATCCCGGCGCGAAGATCGGCCGGTACTTTTTCATCGATCACGGCACCGGCGTGGTGATTGGCGAGACGTGCGAGATTGGCGACCACGTGAAGCTGTATCAGGGTGTGACACTCGGTGCGTTGAGCTTTCCGACCGATGGCGAGGGCAACCTGATTCGCGATACGAAGCGGCATCCGACGATCGAAGACCGGGTGGTGATTTACGCCAACGCCACGATTCTGGGCGGACAAACCGTGATTGGACACGACTCGGTGATTGGTTCGAGCGTGTGGCTGACGCGGAGCGTGAAGCCCAACACGACTGTGGTGCTCGAAAAGCCGCGCCTGCGGATGCGGGCTGAAATGGTCGGCGCCGGTTCGGAAGAGGCGAACTACGAGATTTAGTCGGTTGGTCGCTGAGCAGCTCCGGCGCGAATGCTCGCCTTCGCGCAGCGGGCCGGTGACAACAAGGCCGAAGCAATCGCCAAGCGCTGCATGCGCACCGGCACCGTCGTACGGCGGACGTGCTGGCTCTGCCATTTCTTCGTTGCCAGATGGCGACGCTAAAGAATATGGTTCGTTAACCAGCGGCAGGCACTCTGCTGAGGGTAGCCAGGCCGGTTGCAACCATAGGCAAGACGATTGGCCGAGCCGCGGGCGATGCAGGGTTGAGCGGTTCTGACCGCCCGCGGCCGAAGTGAGTTTTTCAAAAGCCTGCGAGCGCCGCTCCCGTTTGCTTTTCTGCAAGATGGGGCGCGGCGCTTTTTTTATGCGCGAATGCGGCTGGCTCTTGATAGCATGCATACATGGACTCTGTGTATCGGGCTGCTGCGTCGTGCATTCTTGTGATTGTGTGGCGGTAGTGCCGCAGCAAGCGACACCCCGGACGAGCATGCCTGAAGCAGGGGCGATGCGGCTTTTTCAACAAGCGCGAGGCACCGGCAAGCATTGAGGGAAAAGGGGCAATGTTGCCAGGACCGGTTTTTACGGCCGAAATGATCACCAGCGGACGTCGGCGTCGCTACTTTGTTGTGAAGTGCGCCTACGGATTGCTGCTGGGGAGCTTGTTGCTTTGGTCGTATCTCGCTCATATCGTTCAATCGCACGTCGTCGGGATACAGAGTATTTCGACGATGATGAACTGGTTCTTTTCCGGTTTCAGCGTTGCGCAATTGGCTGTGGTGTTGCTCGTAACACCGGTGATTGTGGCGGGCACGATTGCCGGCGACCGCGAACGTCGTACGCTGGAAGACCTGCTGGTAGCGCCGCTTTCGGGGGCCGAAATCGTGTGGGGCAAGTTCGCCTCGGCGATGGTGCGCACGCTGAACGTGGTGCTGGTGGGGCTGCCGGTGCTGGCCATTGCCGGCCTGGGGGGCGGCATCGCCCCGTTGCAATTGGCTGGCGTGTTTCTGCTTTCGCTCGGCACGGCACTGGTGGTGGGGGCCATCACCATGGTGCTCAGTGTTTTCAGCCGCCGCACCCGCTGGGTGATCCGTCGCGCGGTGCTGCTGCTGGGGGCATTGTTGCTGGGGCCGATGCTGCTGGCGTCGATGGTGTCAATGGCGGCGGTTGCGCCTTCTTCTGGTCAGGCGGTTTCTTCTGTTACTGCTTTTACCACCGCTGCCCTCGAAAAGGTGAGCAACGCGCTTCTGTATGTGAATCCGATGTTGGCGCTGGCCAGTTTGCTGAGCACCAGTACGACGACTCCCGCGGGACCGTTGCCATTTGTGATAGGCACATACGCGGTGACGGCGGCCGTGTGCCTGCTGGCCGCGGCGGTGAGCTTGCGGTGGTCGCACCGGCGGATGGTCGGAAAAGGCGAGACGGAACGAGCCGAACGCCCCTCGCGGCGGTCGCACGCAGGCCGCGCCCGATCGTGGCTTGACGATTATCCGTTGATTGCCAAAGAGCAGCTTGCGGCGGTCCACCGTGGTTGGCGTGGTCCCATTAGCGGCAAAGGGGGAAAGGCCTGGATCATGGTGGTTGGTATCGTTTTTCTGGTACTGTTGGAGTTGTATATTGCGTCGCGGGCATCGCGGGTGGTCGATGAAGTTCAAATGACCGTGTCGACTGTGCTGGGTTTTGCAAGCTATGTGTTGATGTTGGGGGCCGTCACCACGGCTGCCCGGTCGATCGTAGGTGAGCGCGAGCAGAAAACCTGGGACGCGTTGATGGCCACGCCGCTCTCAGCGCATTCGATCGTGCTACAACGATTGGCCGCCCATTTGATGGCATACCGATCATCGCTAGGTGCGTTGGCCGCGGCCTGGTGCATTCCGCCGCTGCTGACTTCGGGGCCGGTGTTGCGGGCGATTCGCGGTTCGACCAGCTCGAATGGCTCGTATGGAACACCGATGATGCTGTGGTGTACGGGCGCGGCCTTGTCGTGG
>WGDQ01000903.1 GCA_015493185.1 Planctomycetaceae bacterium | reverse complement strand
GCCACCTACCGTTGGTGCCTGGCCCCGTATTTCGTGGCGCTGCTGATGTGGATTGGCCCAAGCCCCCGTGCGGCGATCGTGGCCTGCCATCTGCTAACGTTCCTCGGTGGTGCGTTGATCGCCACCGTGATTTTCGAAAGCTTGCGACGGTCGATCGGCGCATTGCGGTCGCTGCTCGTTGTGGTTGCTTTGATGACCGTGCCGTTGGTTTGCACGCAGCTCGATATGGTAGGGCAGGAAATCCCGTTGACGGCGTTCGCCGTGCTGGCCGGACTGGCTGCCGCACACCGCCGCTACGGTTGGGCGGCCATGGCCGGATTGCTGGCCTTCTTCACGAAGCAGTCGGGCATTGTGGTGGGTACGGCCGTGGCAATTCAGGCCACGCTCGACTACTGGATGGCTGGCAAATCGTCCGGCGCCCGAGCGCGTTCGGCGAAAGTGGTGGGCTTCTGCCTGCTGGCGCTGGCGATCGAGGCTTTTTTCGCCTCGCGCGAAACAGGCGGCTTGGCGCGGTTTCTGCGGATCAACCCGTTCGTGTTTGTTCATCTGGCCGTTTGGGCACCCTATTTCGCGTTGGCGATCGCGGCTTCGCTGCTTGCGTTTGCTCGCCATTGGACAGGCTACCGGTCGCTCGTCGTCGAAGAAAACACGAGCCACGATCAGCGCCCGATTGCAGGGCGGCTGAGGATGCTTGTTGAGCGCGATCCGGAGATTCTGTTCGCGGCGCTCATGGTGGTGGGCGTGATCGCGTTGGCAACGCTGGTGCCCGCCTTGGCAAGATACTTTGTGCTTGCCGCGCCGTTTGTTTTTCTGTTGTTGGGCAGAATTGCCCTGGCCGCGCCGCCTGGCAATCGCTGGCCCGAACGAATGCTTGCCGCGATGGTGTTGGTAAACCTATTGAATTGGAATGGACTACTGATGCCGTCGCCGGCCACAGCGCTTTCAGTCGAGTTGTTTCGACCGGCCCGGGCGATGGCGCGCGAGGGGTCGATCCTCGACCGCAACCATTTGTATTTGCGCGATCACGAATCGAATCGGGCGGCCGTGCGGGCAATTGCCCGGCAAGCCGGCAACGAACCGGTGTTTGCCGGTATGCCGTTCACCTATTTTCTGACGTTGCCTCGGTTGGGATACGTGCAGCGGCCCGTGCGATGCATTCCGACCAGCAGTTTCGGCCAGCCGCCGGAATTGTTGGACGAGCTGGCTCGGCTGATTCGCCACCCACCGCCACGGGCCGTGTTTGTTCGCGTGCCGAACGCGCTGTCGGAAGATTGGCGCATTTTCGACGTACCCCTGCCCGACGCGGACGATGAAATTCTCTACGAAGACGATTTGGAGCCGCGGCTGATCGTGTTTCGAAAGAACCTGAGCCAGGCGCTGGGCAGCGGCGACGCGGTGCGGGTGTGGTACGTCGAGCGGTTTTGGCCCCTTGTTCCCTATTTCGAGCCTCAGCGGAACAGGCCCGAAGCACTGGCCGTTTATCGCATACGGCAATGGCTCCGCATGGGGCTCACTGATTTGGCCGCGCGAGAACTCGACAACGCACTGCAAACGTACCCCGATAGCCAGCCGCTGCGGCGGCTTCGCGCCCGCGTTGCGGCCACCACAGGGCCAAAAGAAACAAAAGAGGCTCAAAATTGACAAGCTAGATGGCCAATACCTAGACTGAACAGGCTCACCTGACGACGTGTCGGGCCCCTTGGTTGGAGCCAGCGTGGCACCACTTGGAACACCGGCCTTGGGGCGAGCCTTGAAGACAGGTGGTTCGCGTAGATCGGTGGTTTTGAAGGAGGAGTCGGCAATGCTCGTCATTCCCGGACGTGCTGGTAAAGACACTTGCGACGGAATCACGCGCCGCGAACTGCTCCGTGTGGGCGGCTCTGCTTTTCTGGGGCTTTCGCTTCCGCAGCTATTGGCGCGAAAGGCCACGGCAGCCGAACCCACCGGCGGCGGTCCGGGATGGAACCGGGCCAAGAGCGTCATCATGCTCTACCTGCAAGGCGGCCCAAGCCATTTGGATTTGTGGGATCCGAAAGAAAACGTGCCCGACAACGTTCGCAGCCCGTTTCGGCCAATAGCTACAAAGACCGACGGCGTGCAGGTTACGGAGCTGCTGCCTCGCTTTGCCGAAGTGACCGATCAGGTAACGCTGATCCGCTCGATGAGTTACACACCGGTCGGATTGTTCAATCACACGGCCGCCATTTATCAGATGCTCACCGGCTATACGGCCGACAAGGTGAGCCCCTCAGGGCAACTCGAGCCGCCGAGCCCTAAAGACTTTCCGAACTTCGGCTCGAACATCATCCGCCATAAGCCGGTGAACGAGCCGATGCTGCCCTTCGTGATGATGCCGCGCCCCTTGCAGGAGAGCAACGTGGTGGGCAAAGCCGGCACGGCAGGTTTTCTGGGCCGGGCATACGATCCGTACTACCTGTATCCGCCGGGCGACGATATGGACATGACCAAGATGGATCGTATCAAGGTCGACGACCTGAAGCTGCGGCCCGAGGTCACGCCCCAACGGCTGACGCGCCGGGCCCGACTTCGCGAACTGATCAATCAGGGCATGCCTGCGTTACAGCGAGCCACCGAGCGGTTCGATCTGGATGAGTATTACGAACAGGCAATCGACCTGGTGCTTTCGGGCAAGGCCCGCGAGGCGTTCAACCTTCAGGCCGAACCCGACGCGGTGCGCGAGCGATATGGCCGCAACACGTTTGGGCAATGCTGCCTGCTGGCTCGACGGCTGGTCGAGGCCGGCACGCGCGTGGTGGAAGTCAATTGGCCAAAAATCGCCAACAGCGACAACCACTCGTGGGACGTGCACGTGGGACTGACCAAACGGATGAAAACGCAGTCGGCCCCCATGTTCGACGCGGGGCTGTCGGCCCTGATCGAAGACTTGGCGCAACGAGGCATGCTCGACGAAACCCTGGTCGTGGCCGTTGGCGAATTCGGCCGAAGCCCCAAACGGGGTGTGAGCACCTCGGGCAACAACAACACCGACGATGGGCGGGACCATTGGCCTTACTGCTACACGTGCTGCATTGCCGGGGCCGGCGTGAAGCGAGGTTTTGTATACGGGCGGTCGGACGCCACCGGTTCGGCACCGCTCGACAATCCGGTTCACCCGACCGATTTGTTGGCCACCATTTACCACAGCGTGGGCATTCACCCGGCAACCATCCAATACAACCATCTGAACCAACCGCGCGAGCTGGTGAAAGGTTCGGTGGTCACGGGCATTCTCGCGTGACAACCCGCTGAAGAAACGCACCCCGGCTGCTAGCGGCCGAGAATCGCGCAGCTTGAGAAGGCAGCTCAGAGAGATAGCGAGGAAAGCTGCCCGGCCGCAGGCATACCCGAAAGCGTATGTCGAGATTCGGGCGACGCAGAACTGAAGGGCGATGCAGAACTGAGGAGATCTGCCCCACTCTGGCCGACGAATCAACATTTTATCGGACGATTGAATGCAGCGTTTGCGTGGCGCGCCGTGAACAATCGGCCCGGTTGTTGCGTGTTGAATGCGGTGACGCCGTGGTTCGGTTTTCACCATCGTGGTTCGCAGCCACTCCGGCGGGTGGTATTGGGTACGGCAATCCGGCGGCGGCACACAGACCGGGTGTTGTAGCCCCCCTGCGGGAAGTTGTAGCCCCCCCCGGGGGAAAGTGACACACCACGCAGAACCGCCCAACCAAGTGTCGCCGACGGTCGATGCCGAAACGCTTGGCCCTTGAGGCGGTATCTCTTGGCGTGTTTCGTACATGCCGGCTGGCTTGCAATAGCGGCGAGGCGAACGATGTGCGGCGGCGTTCGCAAACCGGCGCCGCGTTTTTCTCGGGCTCGCTGCTCGGCCCCCTGGTTGCTGATCCTTGGGCGCTCGCGCTTGCAGCGGGTTGTCGGGCGATTCAAAATGAGGATTCTTCGCCGCGGGCTTATGTCGCGCTGCCTCGTTGGGGTTTCCTCGCCCTGCCGCTGCCCCATCGGCTTCGATGAGGCATCTGCATAAATCATTCCTCGTACACAACGAAACACAGGAGCTTCACCATGTTGCGACTTCTATGTGTTGGCTTTGCCGTTGCCGTGTTGGGCGTGCTCAGCGGACCGGCCGGCGCGGCCGACGGTCACGGAGCCCATAAAACCTATACCGATCCCGACGAGGCCGGAGAGGAATATCAGTTTCAGGGTGAATACAGCGGTGTGTTCGACACCGGCGACGGCGAAGAGCAGAAATTCGGTTTGCAGGTCATCGCGCTGGACGATGGAAAATTCAAGGGCGTGGCCTACTTTGGCGGGCTGCCGGGCGACGGCTGGGAAGGTTTCAGCAAACTCGAGGCACCGGGCGAGTTGACCGAGGGCGAAGTGATTCTGCGTGCCGATGAAGGCACCGCCACAATCAGCGACGGCAAAGCCGTGATTCGAGCCACGACCGAAGAAGAAATCGGCACGCTGGAAAAGGTCGAGCGCAAGAGCCCCACGCTGAACGCCGAACCACCGGAAGGGGCGATCGTGCTGTTCGACGGAAAAAACGTTGATCAATTCCGCGGTGCGAAGCTGACCGACGACGGCTACTTGATGCCGGCGGCCCCCACCGGCGCGCTCAGCAAGCCCGTGTTCAAGAACTTCACACTGCACATCGAGTTCCGCACGCCATTCATGCCAACCGCCCGTGGTCAGGCTCGCGGCAACAGCGGCGTTTATCTGCAAGATCGGTACGAGGTGCAGGTGCTCGATTCGTTTGGTCTGGAAGGACTCGACAACGAGTGCGGCGGTTTCTATTCGATCAAGGCGCCCGACGTCAACATGTGCTTTCCGCCGCTGACCTGGCAAACCTACGACATCGACTTCACGGCCGCCGAGTACGACGATCAGGGCAACAAAACGAAAAACGCCCGCGTCACGGTGCGCCACAACGGAGTGGTGATTCACGACGACATCGAGCTACCCTCCGAAACACCCGGTCGCAAGAAAGAAGGCCCGGAACCGCAGGGCATTTACCTCCAATGGCACGGCAACCCAGTGGTATACAAAAACATCTGGGTCGTCGAAAAATAGTTGGCCACATACGCCAACCGACAAAACGAGCAGTCCCCCCGGCGCGGCGATGCCAGCCGTCGGTGGGACTGTTTTTTTGTCAACAGATTCTCTGATCTTTTTTCCGGTCCTTTATGCCGTCTTCTCTCTTCTCTTCCTGCCCCCGCGTTCCGCCCTCTTTTTTCACCTTTCGTCCTGGTGCATTTTTCACCGCCCGGTCGAAAACACGTTGCCCACGCGGAAGAAAAGAAATTGCCGCGGGCTCCGCGTTGGGCGGCTCGCGCTGAGCCATATCCCATGCGCAATGCGCCGTGTTCGGGGCCGCGGCAGGGGCCGTTGTTGTGGCATGCAGGTTGCACAGCCGTCTTGCTCACCGAACTGTCCACCGAGGCAGCTCGCAGTGGCCCCGAATTTGCATGCTAGAGAAATTCTTCCTGGCGCACGCCACGATTGAGCACAGCGGGCGATTTGCGAACTACAATTGTGTGATGAGGCTCGCCACAACGGCCGAACCGTCGGCAACAGCGGTTTTTCTTCGAGTTCGGCACAGGCTGGGCCCGATACCCGAGGGGGCTTTTCAATCCGCTAGGAACCAACCTTCTTCGGACGAAAACCGCGGGAATGGTGGTGGGCCGTCCGGGTATGGTTCGCAATGCCCGAGCAGACGTGAGAACGAACAAAAGGGTTCGAAGTTTTGGCCCGGTGTTGCCGATGCATAGGGTGCGGGCGGCACGGCCCGCGGAGAACCAAGAAACACTTGAAGCGTCCAAGATCAGGCCTCTCGTCGTGAATTCCGTCGGAGGTGCCAACCCTTAAGCGTGGACCCGAACCAGTTTTTCGGCCAGTGCTCAGCACGGTCGGTTCGCGTCCTTCTCGCAGCGACTCCACCGTCGCAATCCACGAGAGGTTTGATCTTCGAGGCCGCCCTGCCCGATCGAGGCTCGGCGGCCTTTTTTCTTGGTGCCGCCCCGGCGGCGACTCGACGCCGCTGTGTGCTCGCATTCTTTCCTTATCCGTCGCTGTGCCCCGCTGCTTGTTTCGTCGTAGGCCATGCCCGCCCAAAACGTCCGGGACGCCGACTGGGCAAAACATTGACGGCCGGGGAGGCGGGCTGTTAGGCTCGCTCGGAAGACACGCCCGCTATCGCACCGCGTGCCGTCCATCGCAAGGCACTCACAAGGCGTCATTCCTGCGTTGTTTGCTGCGCGGCTTGTATGCGTTCCGAGAGGTGCCGTCTCTTTTGCAACCGGCGCCTTTGCGCGGGCCGCGGTCGACAGCGTCGTTTGTCCGCATGCTGCACACGACGGCTCATGCACGTGTACGTTAATCGAATGGTTTCGGAGCCAGACACACGATGAACTGCTTGTCTGTTGCGGCAATGGTGGTTGCCCGATGCGCAGCGTGCCGCCGGTTGGTGTGGCGCTGTGCGAAGAAAATGGGGGCAAACGTCGCGGTGGCCGCCGTGCTTGTATCGGCAGTTGTCGTGCCGGTGTCGGTGCGGGCGGAGAACTGGCCGCAGTGGCGCGGTCCGCGGGGCGACGGCACGAGCCTTGAAAGCGATGTGCCACTGCACTGGAATGCCGATGAGGGTGACGAGGGTATTGCCTGGAAAACAGAACTGCCCGGCAAGGGACACGCTTCGCCCATCGTGTGGGAAAACCACATTTTCACGGCTACGGCGATTGAGGAGGAAGAAAGTCGCGTGCTGCTGGCGGTCGACCGTCGGACCGGCAAGCTGTTGTGGCAGCGAACCGTACTGGTCGCCCCGCTGGAGGGCAAACATCCGTTGAACAGCTATGCCTCTGGCACACCGGCCACCGACGGTCGCGCCGTTTACGCGGCTTTTCTCGATCGCGATCAAATGCTGGTTGTGGCGGTCGACTTCAACGGCCGAATTCTCTGGCGCACGCGGCCCGGGCCGTTTTCGAGCAAACACGGTTTTTGCAGTTGCCCTGTGCTCTACGACGATTTGGTGATCGTCAACGGCGACCACGACGGCGATGCGTATCTGGTGGCATTGCACCGCAGCGACGGCACGATTGCCTGGAAAACGCCCCGGGAGAACCGGACCCGCAGCTACAGCACGCCGCTGATTCGCTCAATCGGTGGTCGCGAACAATTGATTCTCTCGGGCAACCGTTGCGTGGCAAGCTACGATCCTCGCACCGGACGGCAGTTGTGGATTATCGACGGGCCGACCGAGCAGTTCGTGGCATCGGTTGTTTTGGGACGCGAGTTGCTCTTCATGACGGCCGGCTATCCTGAGCGGCACATTCTGGCCATTCGGCCCGATGGCCATGGCAACGTAACGGATTCGCACATTGTCTGGCGCACGCGGCGTGGTGCGGCGTATGTGCCGTCGCCAATTGCCATCGACGGATATTTTTTGCTGGTTTCTGACGATGGCGTGGGAAGTTGTTTCGAAGAGAGCAGCGGGCAGCGCCTGTGGATGAAGCGTTTGGGCACGCACTTCAGCGCCTCGCCGGTTGCTGCGGCCGGGTTGGTGTATTTCACCTCGGATCGCGGCGAAACCACGGTATTGCGTCCGGGCAAAAAGCTCGACGTGGTGGCTGTCAACTCACTGGGCGAGCACGTCTACGCCTCGCCGGCCGTGAGCCAAGGCAACTTGTACTTCCGGGGAGAACGGCATTTGTTCTGTATCGGCGCCTCGCCAAAGTAGCCCGCTTCGACCGGCCGTACGCGACCATCGGATACGAGCCGGCGAGCTTCCACAGCCACCTTATCACAACTTCCCGCCAGGCCGGCATGAGCGCGGCATCGACACACGAGGGGGCGAGCGTGCGCAACTTCTGGCACCGGCGCCGTATGGTTGCGTTTTTTTGCGGTGCAGCGTCGTGGTGAGTTTCATTGTCTGGCGGCATTCGGCCGATCGTTCTGCCAACGACGGGTCATGCGGTGCGTGATTCGACCGCGATTCGATAGCGAAAAGAACGCGTCGCCCGCGCGAACCCCTCTATCGGAGCGTGCGGCATGCCCCGTACAGGCAATCGAGATGGTTGCCAAAGCGATCGCATCACGAGCGGCCACCGCTATGGCAATCGGTCGAGTCGTTACGAGCCGACCGGCGTGCGCCCGCACAATCGACACGGTCGCGACAACCTGGGCAACATCCATAAGAGTTGCTGGCGTGACCCCGTTTTTTGCATAGCCTGTCACGACCGTTGTTCGATGATGAAACAGCAACGTCGATCGTGAACGACCGACTGTTGCAATCCGCATGCAACGAGGCATTGGGGTGACCGCTGCCATGCGGATGGAGTGCCGAAGTCGGTTACGGGAAAAGAGCGGTTGGTTCGTACGACTTGGCCGTTGATGGTTTGACAAACGAGGTCGTCGCTTCCCTCGTTTCCGTCTGGGCGGAACGTCAGTCCATCGAGGATCAAGTCGGGCCTTCCGTTCGATTCCCGGGCCGAACTTCCACACGGCACTGGATATGCCCGCCACGCGCTGAGCGGCGTCGGCGCTTTCTTGTGCGCGGGCACAGCATGTGCGGCCAAAGGTGCTGGCAGCCCATCTTTTTTCTTCTTCCAAAGGGCAAGGTCGCGTCGCGAAAAAACGTGGCCGATCGCCCCGCTTGGCAACGCTTTCTCGTTGCCTGGTCCCATTCTCGCGCGATTGTCGGCGTGCTGTTTGGCACTCCCCCTATATCGGCTACGAGGAGCAAGCCGTACTTTTTTCGCCTCAAATCGGCGCCACTCGCATGCTCGGGCAAGCCGTGCTATCACAGGCGGCGATGCGGAAGCGAAAGCTGCTTGCTTCGATGCGCGAAAGCTGATCAAAATAAAAATGGCCGTCAGGGCCGATGGCAGGAAAACCATCGGTCGCCTCACACCGTATGGAAATTCGGCACGGTGTGGTCCGTTGAGTGAAAAACCGAAAAAAACCACTTGGCGGCATCGGACGGTGCGGGGGCGAACTGACACACGGCGTTTTGGAGAACCCGGATGAACTGCGACGATGTGTTTCGCATCCTCACACGGGGGCCTTTCCCCTGCGGCGACCCTTCGGATGAGGCCGTCGAGCGTCACTTGGCGAAATGCGACGCATGCCGGCGGCTGGCCGAGGCCCTGCAACCGGCCATCGAATTGACCGAAGAGTCGGTTGCTCCTGAGGAAAGCAGCAACCTGCCGGCGTATTGGGGCGAGTTGTTTCACCCCAGCTTGCGTATTCCTGAAGCGCCGGTGGGCACACAGTCGAAAATCAAAACTCTGGCCCAGCGCATCGTCCGACGCCCGCAGGTCTTGGTTCGTCAGCGCGTTGGCAGCGCAGGTCGCCTGGCGGGGGCCATGGTTTTGGGCGTTTTGCTCGGGCTGGCTCTTCAGGGGCCCGAATCTCAAGATGCCGACGAGCGAACCACAGGCGCCGTGGCTTCCACCCCCTCGCACAAAGGCTCGACGCCAGGCTCGTTGAACGTGCCGGCGACTTTTGGGCCGCGTAGTCTGCTGGCGGTGTGCACGCGGTCGGGGTCTTCTGCAAACCGCAGCGAGCCCGACGAGGTCTCGCTCAACGTGCCGGCAACTTCTTCCTCGGGGCCGGTGATGCCCACACTCTTGGCCCCGGCCGTTGAAAACGGGCAGCGTGCCGCCTGGGCAGACGTTCGTTGTTGCAGCGAGTGCCATCATGCCGAAAGCCACTCGGCGGCAACCGGCACCATCGCCACGGCGCAGATCATCGCCACCTGCGGCCGATGCCACGAACGATAAGACGCGGCAGACGGGCCCTTGTCGGGGCGACCACTCAAAAAAAATGAGACGCCTTTGCGATGCCGTTGCGCGGCTGTCTGCCGGTTTCAGAAGGTTTCTTCAAAATCGCTTCCAGGCCCGAGATTGTGAGCGGGCGATTCATATCAACGAGGGCCAAGCAGGCGAATCCTCCTTCGACTGGTCGATGCAAACCGACTACGAGACGGTCGGCTTGCTCGCGATCGAAGTCGGAATTGGATTTTGAAGAAACCTTCTCATTGCCGTGCCGACTCGCGCCATTCGCGTCGAATCTTCAGAGCAACTGCGGGATCGAGCATTGCCGCGGTTGCAAGCTGCACGGCTTCGGCACCGGCATCGAGGTACTGGCGCACGTGGGCATAGCGTGAAACGCCGCCCACTCCAATCAGATGGATTGACGCGCCGCGCTGCCGAACCAGGCGGGCCAGCATTTCGGTTTGTTGGATCGAGGCCTCGCGTGTGGCGTTGCCGCAGATGCCACGTCGCTGCCCGTTGAACATGGCGTGGCCGTCGGGAGAAAGCACCGTTGTCGCAATGCTGTTGGTCATCGCCAATGCGTCGACCAGCGGCCCGACCGCATCGAGCAGCTCGGCGGCTGCCTCTTCGGTTGCCAGGTGGCCGATTTTTGCCACGTAGGGCACGTTGCCAATCGCGTCGCGAACGCGGGCCGCCACAAGACCGGCCTGCTGAGGGTTCTGGAACAGTTGACCGTCGCAGGTGGAAACGTTGGGGCATGAAAAGTTGGTTTCGATCACGTCGGCCCCACTTTCAACCGCCCAGCGAGCACATTGGGCATAGTCGTTGGCCAAATCTTCGATTGTCCAACCGTCTTGAATCGTGCCCACCACGGAAACCGACAGCAATTTGCCCGGTGGCAAACGGTCGCGGGTCCAGTGGATATCGCGGCGCCAAACGTCGGGCGACTGCGACGGCATACCGAACGACACGGCCCAACTATCGGTCAGTTCCGGCGAAGCCAGCACCGAGGGTTCGCCACCGCGGAGCTGGTCGCATCGGACCGGTTGCAGATTGGGCATGGCGTAGCAAGCCCGCTCGACGCTGCGGACCGTTTTGTAGGTGAGCGTGTCGAATCCCAAAGCGGCGTAGTACAGAATCCAACGGCCATTGAGCAACGGTCCGGCCGGAATGCCCAGCGGCGAATCGACGGGCCTGCCGCAAAACGACCAGCGCCCCGGCACGGGCGGAATCTCGAGCTGGGGCGGGTCGGGAGCGTGCTGGTAATTCCAGACGTAGCTTTTCGTGATGTCGTAGCGCGGCAGTGCGTCTGGTTGCTGGAGCGACGACGGCGGCCGTGGTGCTGGTTTGGGAGACATAGCATGTGCTGTGTGGGAAGGTGGGTGCCAAAGGGCCACTGCGGGGCGGCTTTATTCTGCAAGAAATCGCGGGTATCCTAAAAATCGATAGAGACGGCACCGGCTGGTGGTTCGACGGCGGAAGCACCGGCAACGCGGCACGCCCGCCCCGACGGCATTGCTGTTGTTGCCCGCTTCGCCGTGCTGAAGCACCAGGCAACCAAAACATGCGTGATCGACGCCGATGCGTGATCGATGCCGTCGCGCGCGGGTCGGTACGACTGCCGAGCGGATGTCCGCGCCACACCGTCGTGTTGTGTTTGTGTTTGCACCCTGTTTATGGCTTCTTGATTCCCCGTTTTCTAGCAGCGTTCTCGCAAGCAATTCAACCTGGAGGCTGTTACTGATGAAGTATTTTGCCTGCTGCCTGGCGGCGGCGATTTCCATTTCTACTGTTCTGACGAATGGCACCCCCTCGGCCCAAGCGGCGGATGAAAACAACGACGGCTGGATTTCGATCTTCGACGGCAAAACGCTCGACGGATGGGAAGCGAACGAGCGTCCGGAAAACTGGACGGTGGAAGACGGCGCCATTGTGGGTCGCGGGCCGCGCAGCCATTTGTTTTACAAAAAGCGGCAGTTCACCGACGTCGAGTTCAAAGCCGATGTCAAACTGAACCACGGTGGCAACTCGGGCATGTACTTTCGGGCCCAGTTCTCCAAGGGATGGCCGAAAGGCTACGAAGCCCAGGTAAACAACAGCCACCGCGACCCGGTACGCACCGGCAGCCTGTACAACTTCGTGCCAGTGTTCAAAAAACTGGTGGACGACGATACCTGGTGGACTCAGCACATTATCGTCAAGGGCAACCACATCATCATCAAAGTCAACGGCAAGACAGTCGTCGACTTTGTCGATAAGAAGAATACCTACAAAAAAGGTTACCTGGCGCTGCAACAGCACGATCCGGGCAGTGTGGTTCATTACAAGAATCTGATGGTCCGCCCGCTCGATTGATGCAGGCAGTTGGCGTCATGCACCCCGGCGTCGCGGGCGTTTTCGTAAGCCTCGCCGCGGACACGTCGCCAACCCTGCTGAGTTCGCGGTCTGTATCGGCGAGGGTTCTGCTCACCCGTGCCAGCTTTTGCGTTATTGCCTGTTGCCCTCCGGTGCGTTGCCATTGCCGGCCGCGCCGGAGGGATCGTTTTTTTCTGGTGCCAAGGAGGCATATCAATCAGCCATGAAACAAGACTGCGACCTCGGCCAATACGGTATCACCGTTCGCAAGGTGCTTCGCAACATCGTACCCGCCGAGTTGTATGAAGAAGCGGTGCGATACGATCAGGGGGCGATCGTTTCCTCCGGCGCGTTGGTGGCCTATTCGGGCGAGAAGACGGGGCGCTCGCCGAAAGACAAGCGCATTGTCGTGCATCCGGAAGATTACGACGACATCTGGGAAGGCGACGTCAACTTTCCTCTGCCGATCGAATCGTTTCGCGTAAACCGCCAGCGGGCCATCGACTACTTGAACTTGCGCGATCGGGTTTACGTCTTCGACGGCTTCGCGGGCTGGCACCCCAAGTATCGTCTGAAAGTCCGCGTGATCTGCGCGCGACCTTATCACGCGTTGTTCATGCACAACATGCTGATTCGCCCCACGCCGGAGGAGCTGGCCGACTTTGGCGAACCGGAGTATGTGATCTTCAACGCCGGGGAGTTTCCCGCCAATCCGTACACCGAAGGCGTTGGATCGCCGACGAGCGTTTCGCTGTGCTTCAAGCATCAGCAAATCGTGATTCTCGGAACACAGTACGCCGGCGAGATGAAAAAGGGCATCTTCACGGTGATGCACTATTTGATGCCCAAGCGAGATGTTTTGTCGATGCACTGCTCGGCCAACGAAGGACCGCGGGGCGACGTGTGCCTGTTTTTTGGCCTTTCAGGCACCGGCAAGACGACGCTTTCGGCCGATCCCGAGCGGCGATTGATCGGCGACGACGAACACTGCTGGGGCGAAGACGGCGTTTTCAACATCGAAGGCGGTTGCTACGCCAAGTGCATCGACCTATCGCCGGAGAAGGAACCGGAAATCTACCAGGCGATTCGCTTCGGCACCGTGCTCGAAAATGTCGTGTTCGACGAACGGCGGGAAGTCGATTTTTCCGATGCATCGATTACAGAAAACACGCGGGCTTCGTATCCGATCGAGTTCGTGCCCAACGCCAAGGTGCCTTGCGTTGGCGGCCACCCGAGCAACATTGTGCTGCTTACTTGCGATGCGTTCGGCGTGCTGCCGCCGGTCAGCCATTTGAGCCCGGCACAGGCGATGTATCACTTCATCAGCGGTTACACGGCCAAGGTGGCCGGCACCGAACAAGGAGTAACCGAACCGGAAGCCACGTTTTCGGCCTGCTTCGGCGCGGCGTTTTTGGTTTGGCACCCGGCCAGATACGCCGAAATGTTGGCCGAGCGGATGCGGAAACATCACGCCGACGCCTGGCTGGTCAACACCGGCTGGTCGGGCGGGCCCTACGGGGTTGGCAAACGCATCGACTTGAAATATACGCGGGCAATCATTCATGCCATCCACTCGGGCGAGCTTGCCAAAGTGCCCACAGTGGAGGAGCCGCATTTTGGCCTCGCCGTGCCGAAAGCATGTCCGGGCGTGCCGGCCGAGATCCTTTTCCCGAAAAACACATGGGCCGACGGCGGCGAATATGACAAAACGGCTCGCAAGCTGGCGGCGCTGTTCCACAAGAACTTCGCCCAATATGCCGACCTGGCCAGCGAAGAAATTCGTCGCGCCGGTCCCCATGAGGTGGCCCCGACCAACTAAGCGCCCCATGCGCGGCGCTGTGGCGGTAGCGGTCTGTTCGGGCCTTGTGTTTCGGTTCGTTCTTGTGTTGGGCACACGGGCAACTAAAGTAGCCTAATTGCAACCTCGCGCGGAAGCGCGAGGTCGGATTGGCCCAGGGCAGGGGGAGGGATTCGGCGCCATTCGAAGCCGGGGCAGGGCCGCGGCTCCGCGGCGGCTGGCGACCACTTGGGCAGTTGGCAGCGCCGGCTGTGGAACGGACCTGCCGAACATGGCGGCTTCCCCGCAGGGCCGTGCTTTCGCGTATCCAGTTTGTTTGTTTTGCCCTCGCGTGCTCCATGTCTGCCACGACTCAGGCCACGACGTCTGCGGAATCGACAACCGCACGTCCCAAGCGGGGACGGCTGTACTTTGTCGATAACCTCCGTGTGTTTGTCATTCTGGCCACGGTCATTCACCACGCAGCGAATCCGTACGCTGGTGATCGGACATGGTTCTACAAGCATCCGGCCGACCAGATCGAGCGGTTGATCAGCCCGCTGCAACTGCTCACGCCCAGCTATTCGATGGCCATCTTGCTGATTTTTTCCGGCTACCTCTTGGCCGGTTCGTTCGAACGCAGGAGTTTCGGCCAGTATTTGTGGCAGAAGTTTCTGCACTTGGGCATTCCGTTGATGATCGGGTTCTTCATTTACATTCCCTTGTTGCAGTATTGGTATCACTACAACTACCGGCCGGGTGGGCACATTTCGTTCTGGAACTATTACTGGCACATCTGGCACGGCATTGGCGGCAAGCCCGACAATTGGGACTGGCCTGGCTGGCCCGATCGGCATTTGGCCCACCTTTGGTATATCGAGCACTTGCTGGTGTATTCGATTCTCTACGGCCTGTGGCGATATTTTTTTCATCCGGCGCCGGTTCGCATCGACCCGACCGCCCGGGTGCCCGGCCATCGGGCCATCGTGGGTTTCGCCGTCTTCATTGCGTTGGCCACGTGGGCGACGCGCGTTGTTTATCCGATGAACCACGTCGAGGCCCTTTTCGGCTTTCTTCAGGTGGAAGTGGCACGCTATCCGATCTGGCTGCCTTATTTCTTTCTCGGGCTGATTGTTTATCGCCGGCAGTGGCTCACGCGTTTGCCAAGCCGCATTGGGCGCCCGTGGCTGGCAGTTGGTGTTGGGCTGGCGGTGTTCGAATACATTTATGCACAAAGCGGTTGGTGGGGCGGTTGGGGCATGTTCACGGCCGAGGCAGACGGTGGTTCGCTCGCCCCCGCCGCGTTGGCACAGTCGCTGTTCAAGGCAACGTGGGAGTCGTTTTTCTGCGCCGGCATGGTGGTGGGCCTTATTGTGCTGTTTCGTGAAATGTGCAACTCGCAAGGGCCGCTGGCAAAGGTGTTGTCAGAAAACGCATATGCGGTGCACATCTTCCACACCGGGGTGCTGGTCATCCTTCAAGAACTGATTGCCCCGCTGCCGTGGACCGTGATGTCGAAGTTCTTGTTCGTCGTTGTGGCAGGTGGGATTTTGAGCGTATTGGTGTCGCACTACGTGATTCGCCGCATTCCTGGTGCGACACGCGTTTTCTGACGCGTGGCAGCACGCAAGGCGGGCGAAAACGGGAACGGTTGTGCTAAAACGGCGACACTTTGTCCGCCGCGGGGGCCTTTTCCGCCAACGCTGCTGCCACATTCACGCGCGCGTACCATGGTTCTTGCGCGAAGAGAGCACACGAACCCGTTCTGCCCGAAACGATACCCTTGGCGCTTGAGAGCATGGCCCGGTGTGCCATATGTGCCACAATAGGCACCACACCCACGTGAACGGCATCCGGCCGGGCATGGCTGGAACGGCTGGGACGGCTGGCTGGACACGGTCAGGCACGCTCAGGTACGGATGGCGACGTGACCGGGGGCCGACCGTGCACGGTCGACGGTTGCCTGAAACGGACCGGCGGAGGGGGCGAAAACCTGGTCTCCGAATTACTTTCGCCTGATGAGTGGTCTACAATGAAGGGCTGACGCCCGGCAACGCGGCAGCGGCCGGTCGCAGCGATTCGTCGCGTCGGCCCGATTCTTCATGGGATCGACTCCGGTTTCCGATGATGGTCTATTCGGCTGGCTGCGGCCGCTCGCACGAGAAGCCTGCTGGAGCGGGCGATGCTTTGGTTCGTGAAACGCTCTGCGGTGCGATGTTCCGCTTCTGCTGTTGCACTATGACTTCCTGCTCGAGGATGTCGCTCGCAATGTTCGCCGCTCTTCGCTTGCTTCTGTTTTGCCTTTGTCCATGCCGGCGGCAGTGCACGGCCTGGCAGGGGTATCGGTTCGTTGTGGTTTGCGGCGTGGCGGCACTGGTTGGCATTTTGCACGGCTCTGTGGCGAGGGCCTTGCCGCCGCAACCGAGCGGCGAGGAACTGTTTGAACGAAAAATCCGGCCGTTGCTCATTCGTCACTGCTACAAGTGCCACGCCAAAGGCGAGCGTTCGAAAAGCGGCTTACAGGTCGATAG
>WGDQ01000902.1 GCA_015493185.1 Planctomycetaceae bacterium | reverse complement strand
GTTGTCCCGTCAGGCGGTTCGTATACACGCGCGAAAGCGAACCGGTCACACGTGCATACACCAACTGCTGCCGGTCTTCCTCGGTCTGCTCGATGTCTTCGCCTTCCCACGGACCGAACCGGTAAGGCACCTTTGCCAGTCGGTCGGCAAACTGTTGCAATTGCGGGTTCGGCTTGGGCTTGCCCAACAGCGGAAACGCCCGATCGACAATGCGTCCCTGCACGATCGTTCCGACAACAATCAGCCCAAATGCCACGGCAGCGGGAAAGTACAGTTTGTTCATGTTTCGCATCACCACCATGAAATGACCAAGTCGCGTGCCTCGCCGGCTTTTCGCGTTGGTCGCAAAGGATAAAAACGTTTCGACGGTCCGCTCCTCGCGTTTTTCAGTTCCGTGGCGGCCGAAAAACGGTCGTGTCCGACAGATCGGTCCGCAGTCCGCCGTCGCAACCGCTCACCGGAAAACGGGGGCGTGCGGAACGTTCGTCGTGCTATGTGCCATGCCTTGAATCGGCCCCGCGACCGCCCTCCTGCCGGCTCATACCGCGATCGACGGTCGGCCGTCTTCTTAATCTGTTTCTTTTTCTTTTCAGGCGGAGGCCGGCAACTCGGGTTCGTAGATTCTTCGCAACGAGGCTTTGGCCGTCACGCCGCCCACCACCGCACCGAGCACCGGAATGCCCACGCTTTCCAGACGCTGCGTGGCCTCATACACCTGCGGCACTCGGCTCGTGCCTTGCAGAATCGAGAGCACCGCCGCATCGGCGTGGCGACCCACCATCAGTGTGTCGGCCACGCTCAGCACCGGGGCCGAATCGATCACCACAAAATCGAACTGTGCTCGCAATTTGTCGAAAATGTCGCGAGCCGTGTCCTTATTCAATTCATGCAACGCCTCTTGATCCCAGCGACCGGCTGAGAGCAACCATAAACCAACGGCGCGTGTCGGCCGGATGGCGTAGTCCAACTCGGCCGTGCCGCGCAGCACTTCGCACAAACCATCTTCCAGCGAAAGCTCGAACAGCGCATGTGCCGACGGGCTGCGCAAGTCGGCATCGACCAGCAGGGTCCGTCGTCCGCCGCGTGCCAGACTGATTGCCAACTGCGTGGCTACGGTCGTTTTGCCCTCCTGGTCGCCGGGGCTGGTGACCATCACCACCTTCAGAGACCGGCCGTTCGGGTTGTGCAGCAGCGTTGTGCGAATACTGTCGATCGACTCGGTAAGCAATCCTTCTAACACGTCTTTGGGAACGCGCTGTACCAAACCACCCAGACCGGCCCGCGTATCGAGCGAGGGCAACGTGCCCACGACGGGAATGCCCAAGCCTTCGGTAAGCTGTTCCGAAGAGTTGATGCGGCGTGCTCGAAATTCCCAGTAGGAAACACCGAACAGCGCGATGCCCAAGCCACACATGCCTGCGAAAGCGATCAAAAAATAACGTTTCAGCACCTCACCGCTCTCGGGCGGCGCGGCCTCTTGAATCAAGCGAACCCGTGCATCTTTTTGTAGTTCGAGTTCCAGCTTGTCGAGCCGCTGGCTCAGGTCCGCGCTTTTCCGCCTGAGCTGTTCCAGATCGGCAGCCCGGGCTTCCAAATCAGCCGAGGTATGCCCCAACTGGCCAATTTCGCTGCGCAACGTCGCAATGCCCTGGACCGTTTGCTCGATGTTCTCCTGGATCAACTGCTGTTCTTTCTGTTTGGCGCGTATCTTGGCCTCCACGCCGGCTACCGAATCGCCCAATACCAATTGGCGCAAGACCGGCATTTTTTCTTTCTTGATTTCGTCCATTTCCTCGCGAAGCTGGTCGCGATACGACTTCAGTTGCCTGTAGGTCGGCGAGTTTTCCGGATCGCGCAGCACCTCGGCCCGCTGGGTCAGCGTTGTTTCCACCACGGCCAGTTGACGGTGCTTTTCGGCATACACCGGGTCTTTCAGCAACTCGGCCTCGATCAAGTAATCCAACCCGCCGGGATCGTTTTTCACCCGTTCGAGTTCCGCCTGAAGATCTAACAGCGCAATGCGCGACTCCATCAGCCGCGAGTGTAGCTGTCGCAGGGCGGTTTGCGCGTCGCTGAGCTGCGTGAACATCATCCGCTGCTTCACGCGTGCCGACTCCAGATCCGACGACCCCATTTGTTCGGCAATTTGCAAATAGCGCCGGCTCGTATCGCGGAATCTTTCCTTCACCTTGACCAGCTTTTCTTTCAGCAGGTCGTAGTCGCGCAGCAGGTTCTTGCGCTCTTCCTGAACAATCTCTTTCAGGTACGCGTTGACCACGGCGTTCACCACTTTGGCCAATTGCTCGGGCCGTGTGCCCTTGAGCCGCACCCGCAGCACTTCTGAGTCGCCCGGGTAATCGAGCAGCAGTTCTTTCTCGAGCCACGAGACGGCATCGGGCTGCTCTCGCACCACGGGCAACTGATTGATGGCTTCGTCCCGCAGCGCCGAGGCCAGCACGCTGGTGCTTCGCATCAGTGTGAGTTGCGTTCGCCGATAGGTGTCGAAGGCCTGCGGATCGCGGTAGACCGGTCCGCTTTGAAACGCGGCCCCTTCAACCCGGGCCACACGGAGCAGCGCCTCGACCTCATATTGCATGGGCAGGAAGAAAAACGCCGCCACGACAAACAGCGCCGACACGACCAGACCGATAACCGTGGCCAGCAGCCACCGCCGACGCAGGCATTTCAATAGCTCCACTGGGTCGGGATCGGCTGAAAGAATCTCGGGCCGCCCGATCGCACCCGACGGCACACTCGGCAGTGCCGGCCAGGCGCCGGTCTGGCGCACCACGAGCTCGTGGTGCGCGTCGTGTGCTGCGGTGGTCCCATGTTCGAGCGTCAACTTCGGGCGCGATTCATCGGTTCCTGGTGGTAACACGGAACGGGTCCTCTTCTCTTTTCTCGATCAACCCACAGGCCGGCCCGAGGCCCATACGAAACAGCCAGACGTTTCCAGAACGAATCCTTCTCCCAAATCAGGCAGCATCCTCTGCCATAGTGCCACAGCCCCACGCATTCGCACGCACCCAGGCGCGTTGGCGATCATCCGCGCGCCGGGGCGCCGAACGATGCCGGATGATGCGGCGTATCGTCTTCCACGAATAAGTGTCCCAATATTTGCGCTTCCAGGTACAGCAGCGCCAGAGCCAGCGGCATCATGAAGTAGCCGGCCCAGTCGTGAAACACCCAGTCGGCAATCACACCGCTGGCCTTGGCGTGCAAGATGCCTGTTACCGTGATCCGCACTACGTTGACCAGCACGGCTATGGGCACCGCGCTGGCCACGAGCAGCAGGCGCTGCCACACCGGGCGATGAATCACCAGCGCGATGGCCACGGCCAGCGCGATGAAAATCGTCAGCATTCGCAAGCCGATGCAGGCATCAACCACCTCGAGCCGTACGTTCTCGTCACCCAAGATGATGCGGTTGCCTTCGCGAAACGCGCTCAAGCCAATCGTCTGAAAGCAATACGTGCTGCAAATCGTGGCGATCTTTTGCAGCGGTACGTGCAACCACCGCGTAACGACCTGAGGCAGCGGGAACATGAAGATCAGAAATGCAATCGGTGCGGCGGCCCAACGCATCGTTTTCGCGCCGCCCACCATCATCACCGCCCCGGCCAGACAGGCGACGAACGACAACATATCGAGATAAACAATGGCCAGATACGACGCCACGACGCGCATCAAAAGCGCCCCGCCAATCACTGCCACGCCGCCCCACCGCCAGGCAGGCGACGTTTCGCGAAACGGCTCGCGCCGCACCCACAACATGATGGCCGCAATAAACGGAATCAGATAGCCGTGGGAGTAACGCGGGTCTTCCCATGTGGCCATCACACGCGTGAGCGTGTTGCCGTAAGCAAACACGATGGCAATAACCAGCAGGGCCAAAACGGCCACAGATACCTGTTGTTGGGCAACAAGCGGCTCAGACGCCGCCGGCTTTGAGGACTTGAGCATGGTGTCGTTATGAGTCGTTCAGACGGCGTGTTGATACGAGGTAAATCCCAAACTTTTGTTGTAGCAGATTGTTCCGTCCTTGGGGGCGATGTTGAGCAAAACGGCACCGCAAAATCCCGGCTCGCGACGACCTGTGAGCATCGGTCAAACACCAACGGCTGGGCAAGGTCGAGCACCTCCCGACGGATGGCCCGCCCCACCCATTCGGCCGGAACCAGCCAGGGCCACAGCGGCATCTTCTGTTGGGGCCGTTTCCTCCGCCATCGTCGAATTCATCGTGGAGCACCACGAACATGCCCGGCCCCGACGCCGCTAACCCACTTCATGGGCCGACCGAGCCGGTTGAGTCGTGTTGTGTATGAAGCCACTTCGTATAAAACCTCTTGCGGCATTCATGCCTTTGTCGGGGGCATCCGTGCAACAAGCCCCGCGTGCGCTCGCAGCACGTCTGTTCGCTGCTGTGGTCAGCGGGAAAGACCTTCCGGAAAAAGCCCCTGCAACTCACGTCCGGCAACGTTTCTGACTGACGAAACCACCGACCACCGTGGACGGTTCGACGATTTCCTGAAACGCCCGCGACAGCCGGAAAATGACGGTTTCCCGCTCATGCACCGGGCAACCCAGCGTTCCGTCGTTGGGGGCAGGGCCGTTTCGGTCCCGTAGGGCACGTGGACAGTCGGGAGGTGTGTCTGACTTGACGAGAAAACACCGACCGGTTGCGGTCATTCGTTCCTGAAGTGAGTGGGTGCCTGTCCCTCGAATTGCCCGTGAAACTCACGATAAATCGGCCCATCCAAGTTGTCAAAGGTTTTCACCACGAAGCTGGGACAAATTTTGCACTTCGCCCGCTGGGCCCACGTACGACCCGACCATCCCTATTCTTTTGGTGTGTTTTTCATCCCGCCGTCGTCCCCTCGGCGAGATTCACGACCGCTTCACGAGGCCCGGCTGCATCACGCACATACCGATCGCCTGTTCGGGCGTCGCGTCGTGGTTCGGGCCCCCATCCGTCGGGCCATTCGGCTGTTGTCGCTGCCTTGGCGCCCGCCTGTTGCAGCGCTGGCAGCAAACATAAAGAAGCACAGGAGGGCCCCGGGCAACCGCCCTGCTTCCCTGCTTGTCGCGGCCCCCCGCGTCTGCAACCACCCTGGTAAGCGCGTACCGCGGCTGCATCGTGCCTTGGCTTTGTTCTTGCCTATTTTGGCGATGCTGCGCGTCTTCCGTGGCTACG
>WGDQ01000901.1 GCA_015493185.1 Planctomycetaceae bacterium | reverse complement strand
GAGGATTCGCCTGCTTCGCCCTCCTTGATAGGAATCGCCTGCTCACAATTTCGGGTTCGAGCCTGGAAGCGATCTTGAAGACGCCTTCTAAAAGCTAGCAACCGCCGTGCCCGAGAGCGGCCAAATGCGGATGCAGGCGAAATTCGAGAGGTGAGATTCGCCCTGCCACCGCATTGAGCCGGCGGCGACAAACAGCCGTTGGGCAGGCAAACCAAGCAACACAGCACGAGCAACGCAGTACGAAACGAAATAATGAAATACGGTCTGAAAAAAATAGGAAGCAGCCGACAAAGCGCGTCTGAACAGCCGAGACAAGCGGTTTTTCCGCAAGAATGAGAGGTAATGAGAGGTTCTGTCCGTTCGCACTGAATAAAGGGCCCGCCGCAGAATTAAAGCCGCTTGGCACGCCAACTGCTCGGTTGAAAAGGCGGTTGTGCCGCCGGCACACGTTCGGCCGACGAGCTTCAGGTGCATGACCCGTGCAAAGCCCCGAGCAAACGCCAACCGCGAATCGGGGCCGTTGCTCGTTTTGTTTGAGAACCCGTTGCCCGCCATGCTGGCCAGCATAGTAGCGGGGCGGCCGGGAAGCGCAATGAGAATCGCGGCCGCCAACACCGATTCGTAGACGAAGCGGAGACGAGCGGTTGTGCGCGGCACTGTTTTTTGCTCGCAGCGGTAAACGATGTGCCGCGAACGCCGCGAAGCGAAGTGATCGGAAGCAGCGCAGCGTTGACAGGTGTGCTAGATGCCCGATACACCAAGAGTATTTGGTGGGAGGTGCGCCGTGGTTGTCGAAACGCCGAAGCTCAGCGACGCGGAAATCCGCCAACTTCGCGAAGCGCACTACAATGCGACGGCGGTGCGAATCGACCATGTGCATGAAGACTTGATGATTCTGCGAGTGCGGCCCGACGGCGAACGACCGGACTTCTGCCCGGGCCAATACACTGTGTTGGGGCTGGGCTACTGGGAGCCGAGGCTGCCCGACACACAGCCGGAAGACGTGCCGGAAGCGCAATGGAAAAAGCTGATCAAGCGTGCCTACTCGTTCAGTTGTTCGCTGGTCGACGAGCACGGACGGCTGCGACGGGCACAGGACGATCCGGATTTGGAGTTTTATATTGTGCTCGTCCGACAGTCGGAACATCGGCCGCCGGCGCTCACGCCGCGGTTGTTTGCGTTGAAAGAGGGCGATCGGCTGTTCATGTCGCCGCATGCGCGGGGTCGCTGCCCGCTGGAGTACGTTTCGCCTGAAGACAATCTTTATTTCATGGCAACGGGCACAGGCGAGGCGCCGCACAACGCGATGATTGCCGAGGCACTGTACCGCGAGCATCGGGGACGCATCGTGTGCGTGACGTCGGTTCGATATCGCCGCGATTTGGCCTATCTGGAAAAACACCGGCGGCTGGAAGCGATGTTTGCCAACTACCAGTATGTGCCGATCACCACTCGCGAGCCGGAGAACCTGGACGCCACGCATCCGCATTACGTGGGTAAGCGGCATTTGCAAGACCTGGTGGAATCAGGCGATTTGGAACGGCAAACCGGTGTGCCGTTGGATCCGGAAACAACACACGTTTTCTTGTGCGGCAACCCGGAAATGATCGGCGTGCCACACCATACGCACGATCCCCGGAAGCGATATCCACTGCCTCGCGGAATGGTCGAAATTCTTGAGAAACGAGGTTTTCGCATCGACGAGCCGCACGAGCCGGGCAACGTTCACTTTGAGCGCTATTGGTAGCTGCCGGCGACTGGACCACGGGCGTGATCGCCGCGTGCCCGGGGGAGAGACCGTGCGGCATGGTCGCGGCGGCTTTTGCCACGGCGAGCCGCGCGTGTGGGCGAATCATTTTGTTACGGATCGCAGCATCGAAAGAAAAAAAGGATTGCAGCCACCGTGAAACCGACTTTTGCAACCATCGACGGCAACGAGGCGGCGGCACGCATTGCACATGCCACGAACGAGGTGATCGCCATTTATCCGATCACTCCGGCTTCGCCCATGGGCGAGTTGGCCGATGCGTGGTCGGCCGCCGGGAAGACCAACGTTTTCGGCACGGTGCCGGACATCATCGAAATGCAGAGCGAAGGCGGCGCGGCCGGCGCGGTGCATGGTTCGCTGCAAGGTGGGGCCCTGACGACAACCTTCACGGCCTCGCAAGGGCTGCTGCTGATGATTCCGAACCTGTTCAAGATCGCCGGCGAGCTGACGCCCACGGTGTTTCACATTGCATCGCGTTCGGTGGCCACGCACGCGCTGTCGATTTTTGGCGACCACAGCGACGTGATGGCGGCCCGCAGCACGGGCTGGGCGATGCTGGCCTCGAGCAGCGTGCAAGAAGTACACGATTTCGCGCTGATCGCTCAGGCGGCCACGCTCGCCTCGCGGGTGCCGGTGCTGCACTTTTTCGATGGTTTCCGCACATCGCACGAGATCAACAAAATCGCCCTGCTCGACCACGACGACATTCAGGCAATGCTCGACACCGAGCACATCGAGGCCCACCGTCGCCGGGCACTCGATCCCGACCGGCCCGTTTTGCGAGGCACGGCGCAGAACCCCGACGTGTTTTTTCAGGCCCGCGAGGCGGTGAATCCGTTTTATTTGCGGGCGCCGGAGATTTTCGAACAAACGATGCGGCGGTTCGCTGAGCGTACGGGACGGAATTATCGCCTGTTCGATTACGTTGGCGATCCTGAGGCCGAGCGGGTGATTGTGATGATGGGCTCGGGCTGCGGTGCCGTTGAAGAGGCGGTCGAGGCGCTTTGCGGCCAAGGTGAAAAGGTGGGCCTGCTGAAGGTGCGGCTGTTCCGGCCATTTTCGGCCGAACATTTGGTGGCTGCGTTGCCCCCGACCACACGGCGCATTGCCGCACTAGATCGCACCAAAGAGCCGGGTGCGCTGGGCGAGCCGCTGTATCAGGACGTGGTGACCGCTTTGGCCGAGCGGTGGCATGAGCGGACGGATAGCCATGTGGATCGGATGCCGACGGTGATCGGCGGCCGATATGGCCTGTCTTCCAAAGAGTTCACGCCCGCCATGGTGTGTGCCGTGTTCGACGAGTTGGGCAAGCAAGCGCCCAAGCGGCATTTCACGATCGGCATTATCGACGACGTGACGCACACCAGCCTGAAATGGGATGCCGAGCTATCGACCGAAGCGGACGACGTGACGCGGGCGGTGTTTTACGGCTTGGGCAGCGACGGCACCGTGGGAGCGAACAAAAACTCGGTGAAGATCATTGGCGAAAACACGCCGCTGTATGCACAGGGCTATTTCGTTTACGACTCGAAAAAGGCCGGATCGGTTACGGTGAGCCACCTGCGGTTTGGGCCGCGTCCGATTCATTCAACGTATTTGATCCGGCGGGCAAACTTCGTGGCCTGCCATCAATTCCAATTTCTCGAGCGAATCGATGTGCTCGATGTGGCGGAGCCCGGTGCCACGTTTCTGCTCAATAGCCCTTACGGTCCCGACGAGGTGTGGGACAAGCTGCCGCAGGAAGTGCAGCAGCAGATTATCGACAAGAAGTTGAAGTTCTACGTGGTAGACGCCTATCGCGTGGCGCGCGACGTGGGGCTTGGCGTACGAATCAACACGGTGATGCAAACGTGCTTTTTCGCGTTGGCGAACATTTTGCCGCGCGACGAGGCGATCGCGCACATCAAGGAAGCGATTCGCCGCTCGTACGGCAAACGGTGGCAATCGGTGCTGGACCGGAACTTTGCCGCCGTGGACGGGGCACTGGCCGGGCTGGCGGAAGTGAAGGTGCCCGCTGCGGCCACAAGCCCGCTGCACCGGTTGCCGCCGGTGCCGGAATCGAGCCCCGACTTCGTGCAGCGTGTGACGGCCATGATGATTGCCGGCCGGGGCGACCTGCTGCCGGTGAGCGCGCTGCCGGTAGACGGCACATTCCCCACCGGAACAGCCCGCTACGAAAAGCGGAGCATCGCGCGGGAAATCCCGATTTGGGATGCCGACATCTGCATCGAGTGCGCGCTTTGCTCGCTGGTGTGCCCCCATGCGGCGATTCGCATGAAGGTGTTTTCGCCAACAGCGGTGGCCGACGCGCCGGACGATTTCGTTTCGAAACCGTGGAATGAAAAAGGGATGGATGGCTACCAGATGGCCATTCAAGTGGCTCCCGACGACTGCACAGGCTGCGGCGTGTGCGTTGATGTGTGTCCGGCCAAGAGCAAGGAGGTCGTGCGTCATAAGGCGATCAATATGTTGCCCAAAGACGAGCACTTGCAGCGCGAGCGACGCCGCTTCGATTTCTTCCTCAACATTCCGGAAATCGATCGTAGCGCCGTGCGGAGCGATACGGTGAAGGGATCGCAGATGCTCGAACCGCTGTTCGAGTTTTCCGGCGCGTGCGCCGGCTGCGGCGAAACGCCCTATTTGAAGCTGCTGACGCAGCTTTTCGGCGACCGCATTCTGGTGGCCAACGCCACGGGCTGCTCGTCCATTTACGGCGGCAACCTGCCGACCACGCCGTGGTCGGTGGACCGGCAAGGCCGTGGGCCGGCATGGTCGAATTCGCTGTTTGAAGACAATGCCGAATTCGGGTTGGGCATGCGGTTGGCACTCGACCAGAAGGAAGAAACGGCCCGGCTGCTGCTGCGGTCGTTGGCTTCGCAGTTGGGCGACGAACTGGTGCGCGCGCTGCTCGAGGCCGACACGAGCGACGAGGCGGGCATTGCCGCGCAGCGCGATCGCGTGGCCCGGCTGCAACGGAAGCTTGCTGAAATCGATTCGGACGAAGCGAGGCAGCTTCGTTTGTTGGCCGACGTGCTGGTGCCGCGAAGCGTGTGGATCGTAGGGGGCGACGGTTGGGCCTACGATATCGGCTTCGGTGGGTTGGACCACGTTTTGGCCTCGGACCACGATGTGAATATTCTGGTGCTCGATACCGAGGTGTATTCGAATACCGGCGGGCAGGCCTCGAAAGCCACGCCTCGCGCGGCGGTGGCCAAGTTTGCCGCCAGCGGAAAGGCGCAGGCCCGGAAAGACCTGGGGATGATCGCCGTGGATTACGGGCACGTGTACGTAGCGCAGGTGGCCATGGGAGCGCAGCCGCTGCAAACGATTCATGCTTTTCACGAAGCGGCATCGTACCGCGGACCATCGCTCATTCTGGCCTACAGCCCGTGCATTGCACACGGCATCGACATGTCGACTTCGATGAGCCACCAGAAAGAGCTTGTGAAGGCGGCCTTCTGGCCGTTGTTCCGCTACGATCCGCGACTGGCACACGACGGCGGGCGGCCTTTCCGATTGGACAGCCGGAAGCCGACCGTGCCGTTCCGCGAAATCGCAATGAAAGAGGCTCGCTTCGCCATGCTGGCTCGGGCCAAGCCAGAGCATGCGCAACGGTTGTTCGATCTGGCCCAACGTGAGATCAACGACCGCTGGAGCTTTTACGAACAATTGGCCGGCATCGAGCGATCGGTGGCCGAGATCGAGGAGGAGCTGCACGCATGAGTGTCGATTTGAGCACGCGTTACCTGGGTCTGTCGCTGAAAAACCCGCTGGTGGCGTCGGCATCGCCGCTGACCGGCGATGTGGCCTCGCTGCGGCGACTGGAACGCTCGGGCGTGGCGGCTGCCGTGCTGCCCTCGCTTTTCGAAGAGCAGATCGAACACGAGGAATTGGAAATCTTCCGGCTGCACGAGTTCCAAACGGAATCGTACGCCGAATCGCTCGACTTCTTTCCCGACCTGGAAGGCTACAACACCGGGCCCGACAGCTACCTGACGCTGATCCGCGAGGCGAAGCGGGCGGTTGACATTCCGATTATCGGTAGCCTCAACGGTTCGACGGCCGGTGGCTGGACGCACTATGCGCATTTGATCGAAGAAGCCGGGGCCGATGCCCTGGAGCTGAATATCTACTTCGTTCCCGTCGATCCGGCCATGACCGGGCAAGAGGTTGAAGAGCAATATTTGACGCTGATTCGCGAGGTGCGGCGGGCCGTGTCGATTCCGCTGGCGGTGAAGATCGGGCCCTTTTTCAGTTCGTTGCCGCACATGGCGCATCGGATGATCGAGGCCGGGGCCGATGGGCTGGTGCTGTTCAACCGGTACCTGGAACCCGACATCGACCTGGAAACATTGGACGTGGTGCCCAACCTGGTGCTGAGCCGACCGCAAGAAGTGCGATTGCCGCTACGATGGATCGCCATTCTTCGCGATCAAGTCGAGGCGTCGCTGGCGGCCACGAGCGGCATTCATGAAACAAGCGAAGTGATCAAAGTGCTGCTGGCGGGGGCCGATGTGGCCATGATGGCTTCGGCTCTGTTGCAGCGGGGACCAAAGCACGTCAGCGAAACGTTGGAACAACTGCGCCATTGGCTGACGGAAAACGAATATGAATCGGTCAGCCAACTCAAGGGAAGCGTGAGCCGAGAAAATTGCGCCGAGCCATCGGCCTATGAGCGATCGAACTACATGAAGGCGCTGATCTCGTACACGCCGCGCTATACGTAGTGGCAACCACAGCTTGTTTGTACGCCACCGTGTTGGTGCGTAACAGCAACAACACAGTGTTTGTACGCAACAGCCACGAACCAGCGCTGTTCGCTCCTCCCGCCTGTGGATCGCCGCGGAACGGCTTTAGGCGATAGGATACCGCGCGCGTGATGATGAG
>WGDQ01000900.1 GCA_015493185.1 Planctomycetaceae bacterium | reverse complement strand
ACGTAAAGGTCAGCCAAATGAGAACCATCAGAACGATGGCCAGAAATGTATCCAGAAAAAAATTGATTAGCGTTCGCGACATCGCGGGACAACAATAGGGGACTGTTTTTTCAGGTGAACAGGAGAACGATTCGTTTCTGCCAGCCCCAGGGGCCGGTCGTATGGCATCGAGGCTCGCTGCCGGTCGCGAGAGTCAAGCAACCACGCCCGGCTCGTAAGGTTTCTCGCTTGGCAAATAGCACACAGACACCGCGTATCGGAATGGCTGATTCAACGCCATTTGCAGCCCGGCGCCAAGATGGCTGTGCCCGCACGGGTTCGAACGTTGCATACGCTATTCGCAGGTCACCGGCTTTTTCGCATCAGCGGGCCCCCCCTCGCACCGCTGCGGGCGCATTGCGACGATCAGGGTGAAACAATACGCGGCGTTTGGTTGCAAGCCGCTTGTTGGCCGCGTGATGACAGCCGGGGCGACCGCTGCACCGTATGACAACATTTGCGTTTTCTCAACCGTGTTCGGCAACGATGCTAATTTTTTCGGAGTTGGAACGATATGAAATACGCCTGCATGAATCGTAGCTTTGGAAAATGGAACGCTGCGTGGTTTTCGTTTTCGGTCGGTGCCAAATGCCTGACGATGAGGTCGATCCGTCTGCTCCCAACGGCAAGAGAGGGCGCCGTGCTGATACTGGCCCTTGTTTTGGGGGGCATACTGGGCAGCCCCGGCCGTTCACTGGCTGCGGACGAGCGGGTTGTCGACATCGGCACACGCCTCGAATTGATGATCGACGATTATCTGATTGCGAAAACCAGTGGGCAGGTGCGGCACGTGCTGCACCACCCAGTGGCGCGCGAAGTGGTGATGCGTCACGATATGCCGTGGGAGGGAAGCGGCTGTGGTTATCACTCGATATTCCGAGATGGTGACCGCTATCGCATGTACTACAAGGCGTGGCAATTGACCGTTGCCGACGGCCGCGTCGAGCAGCCGCATCCGCTATTCGCGTGCTATGCCGAAAGCCGCGACGGCGTGCACTGGGAGAAACCATCTTTGGGGTTGGTCGACTTCCAGGGATCGAAAGATAACAACATCTTCCTCGCTCCCGGCAAGCTCGGCGACGTGGTCGTCGACCCCGGGCACGTGGCGGTTTTCAAAGATCTGAATCCAAACTGCCCAGCAGAAAGCCGCTATAAAGCGGTGGTTCGCTGCGAAAATCCGCGGGGGCTTCTGGCCTACGGTTCGCCCGATGGAATTCGCTTCCATCCGCTTTCAACAAAACCCGTGGTGACGGGCAGCCTTTTCGACTCGCAAAACCTCGCTTTTTGGGATCCGCACCGTCGGCAATATCGGATGTACTACCGCGATTTTCGTGATGGACGTCGCGACATTCGCACCTGCACATCCGACGACTTCTTGCACTGGAGCACCGCCGAGTGGCTTGAATATCCTGGTGCAGCCAACGAGCATCTCTATACCAACCAGATCAAACCTTATGAGCGAGCGCCACACCTTCTGATCGGCTTTCCCACACGGTACGTGGAGCGCGGCTGGTCACGTTCCATGCGGCAGTTGCCCGAGCTGGCGCACCGCGAGGCCCGAGCGGCGGCGAGCGGACGCTACGGCTGGGCGCTCACCGAGGGGTTGCTGATGAGCAGTCGCGACGGTCGCGTTTTTCATCGCTGGGCCGAGGCTTTCCTGCGACCGGGCCCGCAACGCAACGGCTCGTGGGCCTATGGCGACCACTATTTGGCGTGGCACGCCGTGCAAACGCCCGCCGCCGAAGCGGGGGCCGATCCGGAGTTATCGCTCTATGCCACAGAAGGCTATTGGACCGGAACGAGCGATCGGCTGCGACGATACACGCTGCGGCTCGACGGCTTCGCTTCGTTCGAAGCCACCATGCGCGGTGGAGAAATCACCACCGTACCTGTGCGATTCTCTGGAAATCGACTCGTGCTCAATTTTTCCACGTCGGCCGCAGGCAGCATACGCGTCGAGCTTCAGGACGCCTCGGGACGCCCACTGGATGGCTATACGCTCAACGATTGTCCGCCCATCTTCGGCGATCAAGTCGAACGCGTGGTCGCATGGAAATCGGGAGCGGATGTGGGCCAACTGGCCGGGCAGCCGATCCGGCTTCGCCTAGTGCTGAAGGATGCGAATTTATATGCTTTGCGATTCCGCGCTCATGCCGAATCGCAACCTCAGCCGGCCGGCTCATAATGTGTGGCCGACCGAGGCGGCTTTCTTCTCGCCACGGAGGAACCGCCGGAGCATCATCCATTCAGACAGCAAAGCAAACACGGGAGACACCCCCGAACCGCAGGGCGTGTCTCCCGTGCAAAACAATCGCATCGACCGCGACGAAAGAGCTATTTCTTCGCGTACTTCTCGGGGTTGGCCTTAAATT
>WGDQ01000899.1 GCA_015493185.1 Planctomycetaceae bacterium | reverse complement strand
GGACAAAACGGGAATTGCGGACAAGCAGACTGTTATTTCGCTTGCCGTTTATCGGGTTTGCCCGGTCGCTCTCATAACACCACCAAGAGGCGAGAGAGACACGGAACAGCAAGAACAGGCATTTCGTGAGGAGGAAAAATACATCGTTCAAGCTAATTCCTTTGGGGCAACTGCCGCAATCTTTGGCTCAGCTCGCAACGGGGCGCGAGGCGTTTCTCGCTGTCAGGCTAGGTCGATAAACCCAGCCGGTCTTATCAGCGTCTGTTGAGCTTGCAGTAGCTTGCCGCCGAAGATGTGGCCGTTCCCGCAAGAACGGCGCGGAGGCAGAATGAGTGGGATGAACTCTTCAGCAGCTACGTGGGTGGGTAGAGTTCTCGCGCAGCGTTACAAGGTTATCGCCGAGCTTGGCGAAGGGGGCATGGGAAGCGTTTTCCGGGCGCACGATGCTCACCTGGAAGTCGATGTGGTGATCAAGATCCCGCATCCTTTTCTTTTGCGCACGCCTACTGCCGCGGCACGTTTCTCGCGAGAGGTGCGATCGCTTGTCGCGCTGGCCCATCCCCACGTTGTTCGCGTGATCGACGTAGGCGAGGAAGACGGCTTGCCCTTCGTGGTGATGCAGCACCTTGGCGGCGGGTGTCTGGACGATCGGCGACCGCGCGACATGCAAGGGCAGGCGTTGCCGATGCCCCTAGAATCCCTCGTGCCGTGGTTTCGCGACGTCGCCGAGGCGTTGGACTTCATGCATCGCCGAGGCTATGTGCATCGAGACGTGAAGCCGGCCAATATCTTATTTGATGAACACGGGCATGTTTTCCTAAGCGACTTCGGCATCGCCAAGGCGTTGACCGAGGAAGAAACCTCTACCTCGAGCGGCCTGACTGGCACCGGCATGGTGCTCGGCACGCCACACTACATGGCCCCCGAACTGGTGCTTGGAAAGAAGGTAGATGGCCGCGTAGATCAGTACGCTCTGGCTGTGATGACCTTCGAGTTGCTCAGCGGTGGTTATCCGTTTGACGCTTCCTCTCCCACAGCGATTCTGATACAGCACACGTCGCAGGCGCCGCCGCTGTTGAGTAAACGCAACCGTGGGGTGCCAGATCATGTAGTGGCTGCGGTGAATCGCGCGCTCGCCAAGGATCCGGAATCGCGTTTCCAAACATGTTGCCAATTCGCGGACGCATTGCTTGCCACTCGAGATGTGGCGACATCGCCCGGAAAGGGAGCAAAACCAACAACGCCTCGTGTGCTACGCACAAAGGGGCAGCCGGGCAAGGTCGCGTGCCCACATTGCAAAACGTCGCTTCGGCTGCAGTCCAAGCACGCAGGTCGAAAGCTACGTTGTCCAGCCTGCCGAGGCGTGGTCCGCGTTGGCACGGCGCTCGACGAATTGACGGCTCTGAACGATTCTCGCAACGTTCCAGAGAGGTCGACATCAGCACCCGGCGGCAGCGGAAATGCGGACACTGAGATTGCGCTGACTGAGACTTCCAGCGTGTCTTTTTCTGGCACCGTGCCAGTAAGTTCGCCCGCTGTACCACCGTTGCCGGACGAGACGCAGTATGAGGTACCTCAACCGACGTCGTCGTCAGGTATCTCTTCGGCGAGCGGACAGCCGCCAGCGCCCACACGATTAGAACGTTCTATTGTGCCGGGAGGGCAACGTGTCGCACCGGCGCAAGGTTTGCCACGAGTGGCGTATCCGATCATGGCTGTGGTGGCTGCCGCAACACTCATTGTTACAGCAACCGCGTTTCTTCTGTTTTCAGGACGAGGCAGCTCAGTGAACGATGGCCGGGAGAACCCGCCGACACAGGTAGGCAGCCACCCGGTCGCACAAAACGCCCCGCCAGAACAGCCAGCCCGTTCGGCGGTTCAACAGCATAACGGCGACGAGCGGCATAGCAAGCTGAACTCGCCTGCCGAGAGTACGTCGCAACAAGAACCCAGTTCTATAGCTCGCCATGATGCTGACGCGGCACCGGAATCCTCGTCGAGCTCAGAATCCAACGCCTCTTTTGCTTCGCGGCGCGCAGCGAACGCGGCGGCCGATGTCAAGGGGCCCTTGAGGTCGCCGGCGAACAGAGAGCGCGTCACGGCGAGTCTGCCACGATCGCCCTCGTCGGCTAAACAGCCGGCGCCTGCCGCTCCGAAGAAAAACGTCCCTGTTCAGCAAATCGTGCTGCCGGATGGAGGGCGGCTGCAAATTGCACGCCTGAAACT
>WGDQ01000898.1 GCA_015493185.1 Planctomycetaceae bacterium | reverse complement strand
TTCTTCCACTGCGGCTTCGTCGCAAACGGCGTCGCCCTCCTCGATGGCCCCCACCTCGCCTTCTGCCGGTTCCTCTGCCCGTGCTTCGGGTGCTGCTGCCACAGGTGCCGCCACCCGTCTTGCCGCCAAGGGTTCAACTGTCTCGGCAACAGCCGCCACCGCGGCGGATGGAGCGATCGATCCGACCCTGAAACAGGCTCTCCAACGTCGCGGCGATCTGACACTTCGCGACGTTTCGTTGGGCGAGGCGTTGCTGGCCATCGGTCAGCAGTGGGATGTCAGTCTGGTTGTCAGCGACGATGTCGAGGGCAGCGTTAGCGGTTCCTTCGTCGCCGCCCCGCTGGGTGAAATTCTCGACGCCGTTCTGCTGAGCAACGGTTACAGCTACCGGCCGGTCGGACGCACGCTCGTCGTGCTGCCGCTCGAAAAGCTGGGCGACTTCAACCCCTTGTTCGAAAGCGCGGTTATCCGTGTCGAGCGGGGCGAGCCGGCCGAATTGCTCGAAGGCGCGCGGTTGCTCACCTCGCCCAAGGGCAAGGTCGAAGCCATCGAGGCCGCACGCAGCCTGTTGGTCGTCGACTATCCCGACCGTGTGGCCCGCATTCGCCGCTTTGTTGAAGATGTGAACCGCATCGCCGCCCGGCAGGTTGCCCAGTCCACTTCAACCGGCCCGCAACCACTCGAAGTGCTCGAACTGCGGCCCCAATACGTGGTGCCCACGGCGCTCGAAGCCGCCGTCAAGTCGCTGTTGAGCGAAGACGGCAAGGCCTCGGTCGTCGAAGGCGAAGACCTGATCGTCGTTACCGACTATCCCGAGCGGCTCGATAATATCCGTCGCACGGTCCAACGCCTCGACGTGCCGCGTCGACAGGTCCGCATCGTTTCGCTCATCTACGATATCGACCTGGAAGACATCGAAAACCTCGGCATCAACTGGAGCAGCGACGTCAAGGGGCGCTACGATGGCGACGGCAATCCGCAATCGATCTTCAGTGCCGACACGCTGCTCAAGGCCGCTCCTCTGCCGGGCAACCCGGACGGGGCCTTCACCTTCTTCAACATCAGCCGACATTTCGATCTCAACACCGTTGTTCGGGCGCTGCACCAATCGAAGTATTCGCGCCTGCTTGCCGATCCCAGCGTTACGGTGGTCGAGAACGAAAAAGCCCTCATGTCGATCGTCGAGGAAATTCCGTATCAGCAGCTCACGCAGACCTCGGCCGGTGGGAACATCGGCACCACGGCCTTTCGTGAGGCGGGGGTGAAGCTCGAAGTCACACCACGCATTGCCGACGATGGCACGATCGAAATGCAGGTGACCCCCAGCTTCAGTCGCCTTACCGGTTTCACCCCGGGCGACAACCCGCAGCCGATCATCGACAAGCGCGAGGCCAACACCGTGGTGCGCGTGGCCAACGGACAAACGCTCGTCATCGGCGGCCTACGCACCCGGCAAGACATTCGCAACCGCGACGGCATTCCCTTTCTGAAAGATATTCGCACCTTTCATTTGGGGGCCCTGTTTCGTGGCCGCGAACTGCAAACGCGCGAAAGCGAGCTTGTCGTGTTTTTGCGTCCTGAAATCGTGGGCGTGGTTTGCTCGGGCACGGCTCGTGAGATGCACGCCAACGACGTTTCCAATGTGTTGCTCGATCGAATTCCAGCGGCCAGCGTCGGGCCCTACCAATGCGATCCGCTGCCGCCCGTCGACGAAGGCGAGGTAATCATCGAGTCTGAAACGATCGACCATCCGCTGCCCCCGGCCGAAACGATCGACGCCCCCGCCGGCGTTGGGCCCGAAAACCCCGCTCCAAACGCAGTCGATCCGCGGCCCGCGGCGCCGATACGACCTGCAGTGCCCACGGGGCCCATTGGTCGCGAAACGGCGGTGCCCCCGTCCGGCAATCCTCGTCGCTCGGCCAGCAAGGCGCCCGTCCGTTCGCCTCTGTTGCGACCTGCCTCGGCGCTGCCGGACGCTTCTGCCGCGGGTGCTGTGCACGAAGAATCGGCCGTGGGACCACCTGCCGCACCACCGGCGTTGCCATCCGTTCCGTCCGCCTCGTCTGCGGCGCCAGAAACCGCCCCCGGCAGTCGGCCGGCACGGCCACACGTTTCGCAACAGCCGGCTTCACAACCCCGCACGGCCTTCGTGCCGGCAATGCAAGACAGAGCTTTTCCGCCCAATCGCTGGCTTGAGAGAGGGCACGATTCCATCCCCCGCGCATCGCAGCATCACACCATGCCAGGCGATCGCCGGCCAAGCCGAACGGCCCGCCTACCTGCCGTGTCCCGCATGGGGCCAGGCCGTCCGATAACGGGACCTGCGCCGCCGACCCGTGCGAGGCCAAGCCGTCGGATGCCAACTCAGCAAGGGCCAGATCGTCCGGTGCCAACCCGTCCGATGCAAACGCAGCCTGCTTTCGACGCTTCGCCGGTGGGTTCCCCGCGCGCCGCAACAAATCCGCCGGGCGTTACCGCATTCCGGCAGCCGTCGGGTTTCGGCCCCCCCTCGGCAGCGTCTGAATCTGAAGCAGTCGCCCCGCCGCCGGCCTCGCCACACACGCCCGGCAAGGCCGCCACCGGCACAACGCGAAACGAGTTTCTCAACCGCATGTTCCGGCGCTGAGGCTTCGTCCCCCGGTCGGATCGCTACCGTTCTCGTTCCGCCTTGCAGTCTTGGTTCACCACAACGATTGGCCGCTTCGCATCGTTCGGCGGTTGGCCGCCCGAACGGCTCTCTAGCGGCCCCACCGCTTCGTGAATCGGGAGTGCGACCTGTCGCGTGGCTTCGTGCGCATCTCGACCGGCTGAATCAGCGAGTCGAGCCTTTGCTCGGCCGCCTCGACTTCCAGACGCAGCAATCGCTCCTGACGCCGGCGATTGTTTTCCACCAGTCGTTTCTCCTCACGCAAGTCTCGCAGAGTCGTCTCCGCCTTCAGGCGGTTGATGCGTGCGTACTCGAGCGAAGTGAACAGCGGCGACGAATCCTTGAACTTGGTGAACCGTTCATATTCCCGCACCTGACGCTCAAACATGTCGAGTTCGGCCTTGGCGATGCGGATCGCGCTTTCCAATCGGCGAATCTCCAGCGGATACTCGTAGCGCCGAAAGCGCTCGAGGCGAAGCTGGGCCAACTCCAAATCGCGTTTTGCCGCGGCAATCTGAGCGCGCTGGTGTTCCGCAGCCGACGATTGCGCCGTCGCCACCTTTTCACGCGGCGCTGCGCGGACCGGACCCAACGGCAACCAGGCCACCGTGCTCCATATTGCGATTGCCACAGCAGGCAAACCAAAGCGGCGCAAGATCATGATGCAAGTCCTCGTTCGGCGGGCAAATGGGCTCGGAAGGTGTCTTCGAAATCGCTTTCCAGGCCCGAGATGGTGAGCAGGCGAATCGTACCAAGGAGGAAGGAGGGTGAATCAGGCGAATCCTCCTTGGACTGGTCGATGCAGACCGACGACCAGACGGTCGGCTTGCTCGCGATCGAAGCCGGACTCGGATTCTGAAGACCCCTTCTCAGCAAAACGCTCGTCACATCGCGCTCGTCACACCACAGCTTCCACGCTAATTGCCAACACCGCACCGGGCAACAATGTATCCGCGTATCTGCCGATGCCGCGGTCCCGGAACAAGCACGTCGCGCGCTTTCTGCCCACGAAGTTCCGTGAAGTTCGCAGCCGCACCGCGACACAGAATCACGCCACCACAGAATCGAACCCCCATCGGGCCCTCTCGGCGCAAAGCCGGGTCGTTACAAGGTTGCCGACGTCGTGCAGCCGCGCCCGGGCAAGCCGTGCCGGCCTGTAAAGCCCGCCGCCACCATGCCACGCCGTCTGCCGCGGCGCACTGTGGCTTGGTAGCGCATCCCGTTTCTTCCGCGCGACCGGTTCGCGCCGCCAACACACGACATCGGTTCGGAAAAAACGGGTTATCTCGGTCTTGAGGCCCTGCTGCCGCGTGACCGTGGCCTTGGCGTTCGATCACGAGGCCGCCTCACGGCACTTCTCGCAGCAGCGGCCAACCTGCCAAAGCGGCGAGCTACGCTTTTACAGTGAAAACAGCTCCAGCATGGTAGCAACTCAGGTGGTGCGGCGCCGCGTGGTGCTGGCGCCCGTCGCGCAGATTCGCACGCCATCTTGATTCTTTGTCCCCTCGACCATCGCACAGCGATCGGAATTGTGATCCAGATGGTTCACCACATCGACGACACCCATTCGAGCGGTTCCGGCCGGCTTGCCGCACGGCGTTTTGCTCGGCCAGCGTTTTGCCGAACGACCTCGCGCAGCGCGATGCGCGCGGCGTGCGTCCTGATTGCATTGGTCGTCGTCGGGTGCAACAACACCACGTCGCCCGAAGTATCAGGCCGGCCGCACGAACTCCAGATGCAACGGGCCATCGCGGCGGCCCAATCGAACAACTCGGCCGACACATCGGTACCGCCGTTGCCACCGATTGCCGAAAGCCCACCGGCATCTGCCGACATCCGTACTGAGGGCGGCTCGCAATCTCGGCCAAGGGCGTCCGACGCTGCTCATCCAACAGGCCTTACAGCCGTTGCCGGTCAGTCGAAATCTGGCGACACACAGAGCGCTGCCGATGCCGGTTTGCCAAACGGCGCGGTTGCCGCGCCCTCTGCCGACCGTGGCGAACGGTTTGTGCCGCCGTATCCCGACCGACGCGAGCTGTTCGTGCCTCCTGACGGCGTTCATCCCGAACTGGCCCGCGCCGTGCGCCGGCGTGCCGGCAGTATTCGCCTCAAAGGTTTCGTGCAGGTCGACGGGTTGCGGGCGCTCGTGGAGATCGACGATGAGGTTGCCGCACTCGCTGTGGGCGAGACGCATCGCGGCGTTCGGGTGCTCGAGATCCGGCCGCCCGAGGCGACATTCCAGCGCGGTTCGCGCCGTTGGACCATCTCCCTTTGGGATGGCCTGATCGACCCCGCCGGATCAAGTTCTTTGTCCGACTCGGACGGCGCCCCTGGCCAGCGCGGCGGTCGGGGGCGTTCGGCCAGCGCGGCGGCTGATCGCACCAGAAATGAGGACAACGAAAACGCCGATGCCACCGAACCGATCGATGATCTCCAACAGTTCACACCCCCTGACGCCCTCTTGATTGAAGAACTGCTCGGCGACGAAGCGGGCGACCTCACAGCTCCCCAGCACGACAAGCTCAATGCCGATGGTGGCGATATCGGCCACGCCCCCGACACCGCTTCCGGCGAAACCGCACCGGTTCTCGAGGCTGACGATTAACCTTCCCGTTGCTGGCTGTCGCACCCAGCCGCCTGCTTCACCTTGTGTGGTGTTCGTCTTGTCCATGCGGCGGGAACAACCGTTTGCGCTCCTGTGCGCGGCAGTCCCCATTTGTGGCCACACGCCAGCCCCTTTGCTCCCTTCTGCCAGCGGGTAAGCGGGTAATTCGTCTTCCCTTCTTTCCTTAACGTTCTCTGCATTCTTGCCCTTCGTCCGGCGTCCGCCATCACGTTGCCGTGCCAGCGTGGGAACACGGCGCACCGGCTCCTACCTTCGTTCCATGCGCGAGCCGTCGTTTTGCCGCCGGCCGGTGGGGCAGGGCATGCGTTGTTACGCCGGGGGCCGGCTGAGCAGTGCCTGTGGCTGTCTGTGCGGCGGGCGTACGACGATCGTTGTGAAGCGCCGTACGGTTTGCCGGTAAACAGAGCGTATTTCGCCCCGATCCCGTTTCCGGCAGACCTTCGATCGCCTCTGCGGTTTCAAGCCGATACCGCACGCCCCGGTGGCGTTGCCGCGGTTGGTGTTTTTTTCTGGAATTGTGCGTTCCGAAGCGTTATGGTGTGCCGCAAGCAACGGCTGGCGGATCATGCCCGCCGCTCAACGATCGCCGCGCATCGAGCCGCAGCATCGTTCGGCCGGCTGGGTCTGCTCGCGCGAAAAACAGCTTCGATTAGAAAGGCCGCTTTATTGAGCACCTGCTCCCTTCGGACGCAGATCACGTCCATGGGGCACAGCACACACTGATACGACACGAAGGGAAAGCCACCATGCCGCGCCCCGCTGGCCACAGGGAACTGGTCTGCGCGCTTCTGTTGCTTGTCGCCATGCCGGCCATGCAGCAGCGCATTGCACGAGCCGCACCGTTGAACCTCTCGCTTTCTGGCGTGATTGATATCAGCGGGCTCGGTTTCAATTCCGTGGGCGGCATGGCCTTCGACGATGTCTCGGGCCGGCTATGGCTCAGCGATTCCACCGGCCAGCCAGCCGCCACCAATCTGGTTGTGGCCATCGACCCCACTACCGGCAATGTGCTGCAATCGTTCGATGCCTCGGTGGTGCCCAATCTGCTACGAGGCGCCGACGCGCTGGCCATCGAGCCGGCCACGAACAATCTATTTCTCTTTTCCAGCTTCGGCGAGTCGGTTGCCGGCGAGATCACGCAGAGCGGCACGTTCGTGCAATCGCTCAGCGGTTCGGGCAACGCCGGTGCGGCCGCCTTCGCGCCCTCGGGCACGCTGCTAACGCTCACGCAAGACAGCGGTCAGCTCCAGCAGGTCGACCCCGCAACGGGCGATGTCCTCAGCACCTCGTCGCTCATCGGCTACACGGGCCGCATTTCCGCGGCCGATTTCGATCCCGTCAGTGGTCGGCTCTTCGCCTACGGTGATGCCACCGATACGCTGCTCGAAATCGACGTTGCTACGGCTCAGGTGCTCAGCCAAACCGACGTCAGCCCCTATCTGCTAGCAAGCGACTTTCCTACCGGATTCGCCTTCAATGCCGATGGCTCGCGGCTCTATCTGGCCCGCGGCACCGGCGCCGGTGCCGAGGCCGTGTTGGTCTTCGACGTTGCAACTCCGCCCGTCATTCCCGAGCCTTCGGCCGCGCTGTTGGCAATGTTTGCCGCGCTGTCACTCGGCGTTCTCACGGCGAGGCGTCGTCGGTAGCCGCCGCTGCTCGGGCCGCACCGCCTGAGCCGCCGGCCGTGCCGTTGTCCGCTTCGGTAGGCACCTCGAGCATGGCCAGCAGAAAGGCCAATTCGTCAGTCATCTCTTGCACTCGCTTCGGCACGGGTGTCGAACCACGTGAGTGGCCGGCCTTCGTATCGTAGCGAAGCAACACCGGATGCTCGGCGTCGCTGTAGCGTTGCAAAAGAGCCGCCATTTTCCGGGCGTGCAGCGGATCGACACGCGTATCGGCATCGCCGGTAACCAGCAACACGGCCGGATAACGCACGCCGGGCCGCACGTTGTGATACGGCGAATACGCCCGCAAATACTCGAACTGCTCCGGGTCGTCGCTCGAACCGTACTCGGGCACCCAGAAGCGGGCCACCAGAAAGCGATGATAGCGCAGCATGTCGAGCAGCGGGTAACGACACACCACGGCCCGAAACAGCTCGGGCCGCTGCGTCATGGCCGCACCCACCAGCAGTCCTCCGTTGCTGCCACCGCGAATCGCCAACTTCCGGGGCGACGTATAGCCTTGCTCAATGAGCCACTCGGCCGCGGCAATGAAATCATCGAACACGTTTTGTTTCCGATCGAGCATGCCCGCCTGATGCCATCGTTCGCCCAGTTCGCCGCCGCCACGCAAATTGGGCACGGCCACCACGCCGCCATGTTCTGCCCACACCACCAGCAGCGGCGAAAACCGTGGCGTGAGGCTGATGTTGAAGCCGCCATAGCCGGTCAGCAGCGTCGGACGCTCGCCGTCGCGAGGCACATCTTTGCGGTGCATCAGAAACATGGGCACCATGGTGCCGTCTTTCGACGCATAGCGCACCTGCTCGACGACGAACCGCTTGCTGTCCAGCGGCACGTTTTGGCGGGCCCATACCGCGCTGGCGCCACGGTCGACCGCATAGCGGTAAATCACCGGCGGCACATGAAACGAACTAAAGGAGTAAAACGCCTCGTCGCTGCTCCAGCGTCCTGAAAGAGTGCCGATCGAACCGATCTGCTCGGGCCGAATCTCACCGCGGGGCTTTCCATCGGCATCGAACAGGGTGATCCGCGAGCGCACCCGATCCAGATACCTGGCCGCCACGCGTTGGCCCACGAGCGATACCGACTCCAGAATCGCCTCCTGTTCCGGAATCAGCTCGCGCCAATGCTCCGGCTGCGGTTGCCGCACGTCGGCCACCAGCACTCGCCCATTGGGTGCCTGGTAATTCGTGAACAAAAACAACCGGCCGTCGGCGATTTGACCCTCGAAACGGGCCTCGATGTCGCGCACGATCGGCCGCACCTGCGGCCGCTTCAACACGTCGTCGGTTGACAGCATGTGCAGTTCGGTTTGCTTGGCCGCCGAACCGTAGTACACGGTGAGCAGCAGCAACCGGCCATCGTCGGAAAGCTCGCCGGCGATGATTTTTCCCGGTCCGTACCCTTCGCCAAACAGCAAGCGGTCGGCGTTGGGCGACTCGCCCACTCGATGATAAAACACCCGCGATCCCGCCTCGTCGTGCCGCGTGTAAAACAGCCCCTTCTTATCCCGGGCGATCGACACGCCGAAATACCGGGCTCGCGGCAAACGTTCGCCCACATCGCGGCGGGCATCCACATCGTAAAGCCGTACTTCCAGCTCGTCTTCGCCGCCGCGCCGCACGCCGTAAGTCAGCAATCGGCCATCGTCCGAAACGTCGAGCAACGAAATGCTGGTCGTGTGATCGTCGCTGAGCGAGTGCGGATCGATGAGCACCTCGTCCGAGCCATCGGCCCCGCGCCGCATGAACAACAGGGCCAAATCGCGATCGGCCGGACGCCGCAGGAAGAAGTAGCGCCCCTGCCGGGCCACGGGCAGCGAAACCTCGTCTACCTTGAGCAGTTGGTTCAGCCGTCGGGCAATCGCTCTGCGCCCCGGCAGCCGATCGAGCACCGACCGGGCGTACGCGTTTTGCGCGTCGATCCAACGTCGCGTTTCGGGCGACCATTGATCTTCGAGCCAGTGATACGGATCGGCGATTTCCTGCCCATGTAGCGTTTCCACAAACTCCTTGGTTGGTGTCGCCGGTGGCTTTTGCGCGTTGGCGTTTCCTCCCGCTTCGTCGGCATCGGCGGCCGATAGGGTCGACAAGACCGATAACCATAGCCAACAAACACCAACACCTCGGACGATAGCCACCCAACCGGGCAGCCCATGACGATCGTGCATTGACTCACACTCCGTTCAATATCTTGGCAGTCTTCCTTCTGTGACGACGACGTCTTTCATCGCTTCTGTAAAGGCTCGTCGATAACCGGCTTCGCCGGGCGACTGGCAGGGCAAAACCGTTCGGCTCTCACGCCGGCCGATCGCAGACGCATATCCGATTCGATAGGGCGAGCCTTATTCGGCGCAGGGCGGTCGGCTGTTTAGCCCTTTGCAGCAAAAAAAGGTTTCTCTCCAATGGGCCACGGGCGCTCCCGCTCATTGGTCGGCTGCGGCCTCGACCCGTTTTCTCCGGTTTTCCCCGAACCGGTCCCGCAACACCGGCGAGAGGGCAACCCTGACGTCCGCGCGCTCGACCCGAAAAAAAACCACTGCTTTCGGGCCATTGCAGAGACGCGACAGATCCCGGCTTGCCGGACGTGCGGCCTGTCCTTGCGGCCCAAGCCGGCCCGGCTCGGAGAAGCCGGCCCTCGGTCCCATTTTAGTTCAATCTAGCGAAATCAGCCTGATTTTGCCCCTGGCTACTGCCTTGGGCGATCGGTTATAATCCGCGATTCTGAAACTTAAGTGGCGATGTCCTGCCCCGTGTGCCGGTGGTGCGTGCATGGTGGCTGGCTTGAGGAGGTCTTCGGATGGCCAAGTCGGGCAAAAAAGCGAAGAAAAAAGTCGAAACCATCTTTCTCGTCTGCGAGGAAACCGGCGATTACAACTACGTGCTCCGGCGCAAACCGGGTGGCGAAAAGCTGAAGCTGAAAAAATATTGCCCCCGCCTCCGCCGGCATACGTGGCACGTCGAAAAGAAGAAGTGATCGTCGAGCACAAAGAAGCAGTCGCCGTCGCGCCCCCAACACGCCGGCCGACGTTTCTTACTCTTGCGCATTTTCCTGTTTTTTTCTTGCGCGTTCAGGTTCCGGCGGCATGCGCGAAGCAGCGGTAAAAGCCCGTGACCGTGCGCCGGCGCTTCGCGAACTCTTGTGGCTGCCCACCCCACACCCGGTGCATTGCCGCACAGTGTACCGTCCCCGCAACGCACCACTCCAGCATCTCGCCGCGCGCTGAGTCACCACAACGGGCTGTTGGCGGGCACGTCTCGATAGGGCAGCCGCCGCTGGTAACGTGCAATTTGCCTGCGCAGGCTTTCGCTCCATTGGGCGTACGCGGCGGGTGGCTGTTCTTTTTCAAAGCCGGGCTGCCGCTCCGCCTGGCTGGCCCAACGAAGCGCCCGGGTGGCCGATACAAGGGCGGCGTCGTACCGTCCGGCTTCAGCCTGCGCGGCAGCCAACGCGCCGAGCAACCACGGATCGTCTTCGCCGCCGGCGCGGCAAGCACCGGTTGCCAGGTTCAGGGCCGATGTACCATCAAGCGATCGCCGGCGTGGATGCGTCGCCAAAATCCAGGCCAGGTGGCCCGCCACGCGGGCGTTTTCCGCCACCAGCGATGGCGACTGCCTCAGCACACGACGATACAACGCGGTCGCCTCTTCGGGCCGTTCCAATCGAAGCCAAACGGTGCCCAGGCCCGTCAACGCTGTCTGATTGGTCGGATCGAGCTCGACGGCCCGTCGCAGGTGCGGCTCGGCCGCGGCGTTGCGGTTCATCAGAGCCAGACAGCGTCCTAGCATAAGCTCGGTTGGGGCCGGATCGTGCCCCGTTTCCAGCGCCATAGCCAGATGCCCGGCAGCATCCTGCAACGATTGGCCGCCAAACAGCAGGGCCAATCCTTTGTTGTAATGGGCCTCATGAAAGTTTGGCTTGATCGCCAACGCCGCGTCGTAATGACGCAGGGCTTCGTCCAGCTTGCCCTGCAACACAAGCTGATTGGCCACCATATAGTGGCCGTAGTAGTTCCGTCGCGTGATCTCGATCGCATGGGCAAACAACGTTTTCGTATCACGCCAATAGCCGAGCTGCTGCCAGGTGAGCACGGCCGATACCGCCAGCCAGCCGGCCAATAACACGGCGCCGGCCATGCGTGCCGCGCCGTGCGGCGCTACGCGCGCGGCACCATGCCACAGCGTCCAAACCACCGCAACCATGATGCCGATTTGCGGAAGATAGGTGTAGCGGTCGGCCATCGCCTGCGATCCAACCTGAATCAGGCCGATCACCGGCACCAGCGTGCCCAAATACCACAACCAGCCGACCGCGGCCCACGGTCGCCGCCGCGCGGCCAGCATCGTAACCCCCGTCACGGCAATCACCACCGCGCCTGCCGCAGCGGCCTCGTACCACTCGAAGTTGCGACCACGCAGCGGATACAACACCGCCAGGTCCACGGGCCAGAACGTCTTCGTCAGATAGGCCACATACGACTGCAAGGCGTTGTTCGCCCGCAGCCACAGTGGGCTGTCGGCCACCGCCGCAATGCTGCCCGCCGCGTGCTGCGCGCGAATGGTCAATAGGGAAAAGGCGGCCGACAACGCCAGAAGCGGCAGCTTCTCAATCACCAGCCAGCCCCATCGCTGCGGTAGCGATCCCCGCCGCCATGCCCGCAGTCCGCGCACGGGCGGGTTGCTCGCGAGTTTTTCCTCTTCGCGGTTTCCGCGCGGCTTGTATCGCGCCACTGGCCAGAAGTCCAGCAGCAGCAAAACCGCCGGCAGCGTGACCACCATCGGTTTGCTCAACAAGCCCAGTAGCAAACAAAGCCCCACCAGCGCATAACGCGACCACGCGGGTCGTCGCGCATACGACGCATAAGCCACGAGCGCCAGCATCCAGAACAGGCCCGACAAAACGTCTTTGCGCTCGGCAATCCAGGCCACCGACTCGACACGCAGCGGGTGCCAACCCCAGATGGCCGCCACCACCAGGCTGGGCCAAAGCTGCCCGCTCAACGATCGCAGCGCCAGAAACAGCAGCACCGTATTCAGAGCGTGCAGGACAACGCTATGGGCATGATGGCCCGCTGGATTGAGCCCGAACCACGTCACGTCGAGCATGTGCGACACGACGGTAAGCGGATGCCAGTTGCCCCCCACGATGTGCGACGGCTGAAATGCCCAGAAAACGCCCGCAAGGCTCAACCCCTGGCGAACGACCGGCTGATCGGTCACGTAAAGCTGGTCGTCGTATTGCAAAAAACCATAGCGCACCGCGCGCCCGAACAGCCCGACCGTCGCAAGTCCTAGCGTTACGGCCAGCAGCAAGGTGGCGGTAGATTGGGCATCGGATCGTTCGGGCATGGTATCTGAAGGTCGATCATACCCGGCCCTTGGCATGCGAGCCACGGCCGTTGTGTTTCGTCCGATGTGCCGGCCGGCACGCCGCCGTGGGGCTGCGTCTCTTTCGATCGGCGCGCCCCCGGGGCATAATTCGCGGTATGAAAGACTTCCAGCATGAAAGCCTGATCCACGATCCGCTGCACGGCTACATCCCGTTCATTTCCGCCGTGGGGTTGCCTGCCGACGAAGTGTCGGAGCAGCAAATCATCGATCATCCCTGGGTGCAGCGCTTGCGACAAATCCACCAGTTGCAAACCGCGTGGTGGGTGTTTCCCTCGGCCGAGCACACACGCTTTCAGCACGTTATTGGTGTGATGCACCTGGCCAGCCGCGCCACCGAGGCGCTGTATGACAGCCTGGCCGAAATCTGTCCCGACGTTCCCAGCCGCGGCTATGTCGAATCGCTCATGCGCATGGCCGGTTTGCTTCACGACGTGGGGCACGGCCCCTTTGGCCACTTCTTCGACGATCACTACCTGGCCGACTACGATCTCACCCACGAAACCCTCGGACAGCACATCATCTGCAATGTGCTGGGCGACTTGCTCCGCGGCGTACGTCGCAATCCCAATGGGCAGCTCGCCCCCGGCGAAGTGCTCGACCCGGCTCAGATCGCTTTTCTCATCACGCGCCCGAGCGCCGACCGCTCGACCTCGTTCGAGCCGCCCCGCTGGTTGCAAATGTTGCGCAGCCTGTTCAGCGGTCTCTACACCGTCGACAACATGGACTTCGTGCTCCGCGACAGCTACATGTCGGGCTACAACGTGCGTGCCTACGATCTCGAACGGCTCTTGCACTACAGCTTTTTCACCGACGCCGGGCTCACCATTCACGCCCGCGGCATGCCGGCCTTGGTTCGTTTCATTGCCGTGCGGGCCGAGTTGTTTCGGGCCATTTACTTCCACCGCACCGTACGCGCCATCGACCTTACCTTGGGCGACTTGTTTGCCGACAGCAAGGCGTATCTGTTTCCCGGCAATCCGCTCGAGCACCTCGACGCGTACCGGCAATTCACCGAGTGGTCGTTGCTAATCGACGTGGCCCGCTGGCCCTCGCACAAAGATCCGCAGAAACGAGCGCTCGGCAAACGGTGGGAGAAGTTCCTTCGCCGCGAGATTCCTTGGAAGATGGCCTGCGAACGCACGCGCTTCTTCGCCGCCGGCGAGGCCGAGGCCGGCAGCGTGTTCAGCCGCGAGTCGTTCGTCGAACAAGCGTTGCGCGAACGTCTGCCGCCGCACATTCGCGACATTCCATTGCGGATCGACCTGGCCCGACATGTGCATCGCCCCGGCACGCGGGGGCCGGCCGCCGGGCAGAATTTCGTTTACGACCCCGCCTCGCGACGCACGCGGGCTGTGAGCGACGACGAACTATTCGAACAAACGCCTCGCGCCTATCGCATTTGTCGCGTGTACGCCCAAACCAACCAGCACGATGCCGAACTGGCCGAAGCGCTCGATCAATTGATCGGCCCCACCGCCGAAGACGACCGCACCAATATGTAGAGCGACCGGACAAATCCGATAAACGGCAAGCGAAACAGCGGTTTGCTTGTCCGCAAAGCCCGTTTTGTCCGGTGGCTCGTAGCCATCGGTGCGGTCCGCTTCGCCGTTGCCCGCTGCACAAGGCCCCACTGCCCGAACGGCCGGCATCGCGTTGGCAGCATGCGCTGGTCCGATCGTCGAATGCCGACGCCGCTCACCAGTGGTAGCGGTAGTTTTTCGGCCGCCGCTTGCGCACACGCTGGTAGTGCTCGATT
>WGDQ01000897.1 GCA_015493185.1 Planctomycetaceae bacterium | reverse complement strand
CTGTGCTTGTCGGCTGGCTGTGGATGTCGGTTGGCTGTGGATGCCGGTGGCTCCGCAGATGTTGTTGGCGGAAGCACGGTTCAGAAAAAGGGCGGCTTGCCGCGCTGCATGCAGACCCGATGGGGGCGGCGGCCGTTCGCGACCGAGCAAACGCGGCGGTTGCGCGGGTGCGGGCACGAGCAGAAGGAACGCTTGCGGGGCCCGAGGCGCTGGGCAGCGTGGTTTCTCTTTTCTGACGGCTTTTCGAGACTGAAGCGGCGGAACGGGCTGATAGCGTGAAAATTGCGGCGCGGACCGAATATGCGTGCATCGCGGTGCTGGAGTTGGCGGCCCGGTTCGAGGGTGGTCAGCCGGTGCGGATTCGCGACATCGCCGAACGGCACAAAATTCCGTCGCGGTTTCTGGTGCAAATTCTTTTGCAACTCAAGGGTGCTGGCCTGGTAGACAGCGTGCGGGGGGCCTCGGGCGGATACCGTTTGCTGCGGCCACCCCATGAGATGACGCTGGGCGAAGTCGTGGCCGTGATGGAAGGGCCGCAAGAACGAGCGCCCGGCGCGGCCGAGGCTTCGTCGGCCATTGTGGCTGCGCTACGACGGGCCTGGGACGAAGCCGAGGAGGCCCGCCGCGAGGTGCTGGCCCAAATCACATTGGCTGATCTGCTCGAGCGAGCCGCCCAGCGGAACGAGAATATGTATTACATCTGAAGGGCCCGAGTTGTCGCACCCGGCGGCTGTTTCTTCTCTGTTCTTTTCGCTCGCCTTGCCCGATCCGCGGTTTTGAGCAGTTGCCAGGCGACCGCGCGGTGTCTGGCCGCTGTTTTGCAAGCGAACGGCGCGGCACCCGACTGGGCGTGCCATGCGGCGGATGCGGCTGGTGCGACGTGCCGGTGTGATTTTTCTTCGGGTGACCATCGCCCTTTTTCAGCCGCAACAGCGCATAGAGCATAAAGCACTGTCGAGCCATCGCGCGAAGGCAGAAGTTTCGACCGCAGCGGCCGGCGCCGCGTGGCGCGGGGGGCAGCTTGGGCGTTTGGGATGCGAAGGGTCGAGGGGGGCGTGGGCGCGCAAACCGCCCCCCGCGCGCAGCAAGGCGGGTTTTGCCTTTGCCGCAAGTGGAATTGGCGGCCGACTGTGGCGCGGCGATGGTGCTACTTTTGGGCCATGGCGGCGGCCAGGATGCGCGACGTGCTTTCGCGCATGATCCGTGGATCGACCGGCTTGCCCTCGAGCAGCATTGCGCGAACCTGTTTGCCGGAGATGAACACCGGCTTTTCGTCGGGGTGGTTTTCCATCAGATCGACCCGACCGATCGACTCGTAGTAGGCGGCGAAGCCGACCTTGAGGGGTTGGATTTGAAGGTCGCCGCCGAGTTGGTCGAAGATGGCGTGAGCGTCGAAATCGCCCCAGATCGCCTCGCCGTCGTGGTAGGGGGCGTCGGCGTGTTTGCGGCCGATGATGATGTCGGTAAAGCCGTAGTTCTGCCGATAGATGGCGTGCATGACGGCTTCTTTGGGGCCGGCGTAGAACATTTTGATGTCGAGCCCCAGCAGGATCACGCGATCGGGCACGCTGTCGTCGCGGTTTTTCCACAGTTCGGGGTCGCTATCGCCTTGGCCCATTTCGCGCGATTGAATGAGCGCTTCGTAGGTTTGCATGCGAACGTCGGCAGGGACGTCGTCGCCCTTGGTTTCGCCGATCAGCGGGTTGAGGCACGCCCCGGCGTTGTAGCCCTGCCGCAACAGTGTTTCCAGGCCATAAACCAGGGCGTATTCGTGGGCCCGGTGCAGGGGGTTGCGGGTTTGGAAGGCGACGACGCGCTCCCAGCCTTTTTCGCGCAGCAGTTGGCGCACCTCGCGGGGCGTTTTCACATATTGGCCGAACTTGGGGTTTTTCGGTTGCGGTAGGGCGCGAATGGTGCCGCCGAGCAAATGGGCTTTGTCGGCGTCGTTCTTCAGCACCATGTCGCCGCCGGGGTGATCGGTGCGCTTGGTCTGATAAACGCTTTCCAGGTACTTTTGCTTGTCCCAGGGAAAAATGTCGCTGATTTCGAGCGTGGCCACCGGCTCGCCCGCACTGTTGGTCAGGGCCACGGTTTGCCCCACTTTGAGGCTGCCGGCCGTGGCTTCATCAACCGGGAAGGCGATGGGAATTGTCCAGGCATAGCGCTTGCCGCCCACTTCGATGGCCGCTTCGTCGAGCACGCGGTTGTAGGTTTCCGAGTCCATCGGTCCGGTGAGCGGGCTCAGGCCGCCGTCGCCGAAGCGATAAACGCTCGACAGATCGGCATCGGAGACCGGCACTTTTTTCAGCGACGCGGCTTCGGTCTTGAAGGCGTCGATTTCTTCGGCCGGCACGGTTTGACAGACGGGTTGTTCGAGCCCACCGTGTGGAGGAATCAGGTCGGACATCAGTTTGAATCCTTGAAAAAGAAAAACGTGGTTTGCGAGTGTTTCGAAAGGCACTCGGCCCTTTGTATTGTTTGCCGGCCGGTGGTGCCGAGCGACGGCACGCGTCGCCGTGGCTCGGCCGGCTTGATGACGAATTCGTGCTGGTTGTGAGCGGTTGAAAAACGGAGCGGCCCGGCGTCGTCCTCCCGGTGCACGGCAGTTGTTCAAAAATGTGCTTGAGCGGGGCCTCGGCTGGGCTGGGCGGTTTTACCCTGTTGCCGCGGCCGACGAAGCGAGGGCTCAGCAGACGGGTAACGCGTTTTTTGGGGTTCTTGGTTGGTCGCCCTTCTCG
>WGDQ01000896.1 GCA_015493185.1 Planctomycetaceae bacterium | reverse complement strand
GGCCATCGGGGCTGAAGGCCACGCTGAGGACACCATAGGCGTGCCCCTTGAGCGTCAAAAACTCTTTGCCCGTCTTGGCGTCCCATACCCTAACCGTGTCATCCTGCGCACATCCGCTGGCGATTCGCCGGCCATCGGGGCTGAAGGCCACGCTGAGGACGAGACCGGTGTGCCCTTTGATTGTAAGCAGTTGCTCACCCGTCTTGGCGTCCCATACGCCAACTGCACCAAAGATGCTTCCGCTGGCGATTCGCCGCCCATCAGGGCTGAAGGCCACGCTATTGAAGGGGCCGCCTTTGATTGCAAGCAAGTGGGGGCTAGACAGGCGGTTCCAGTAGTACCATTCAAATCCACGCAGATCTTTACCGCCGATCTTCTCCGGACGCGTCGCTTCAAGGGCACGCTGGAGCCTCTCCATGTTGCCGTTCTCCCAAGCAATTCGTGCCGCGAACATGTTGGCCGAGTACGTGCGCTGATTGGCCAAGGTGGCCTGTGTCTCGGCGCGTTGTTTTTCCTCTTCGGCGTCTTGCCTCGCCTTTTCGGCGCGCTGTTTTTGCTGCTCGGCGCGTTGTTTTTCCTGTTCGGCCTCTGCTTTCAGTTGCCACGCGACTCGCTCGTTTCGCTCGGCTAGGCGCTCGTTGCGGCGGGCCAACGTGGCCAGTGTGAGTGAGACCACGCTGCCGACAACCAGGGCCACGAGCAGCACCGCCGAAAGACCGGCCACGACCGGTTCACGGCGAAACCATCGCGCCAGACGCTCGAACGGCCCGGTGCGCCGGGCTCGAATCGGCATAAGATCCTGCCAGCGACGCAGGTCGGCCGCCAACGCATTGCAGTCGGCATACCGCTGGCCCGGCGCTTTTTGAAGCGCCTTCAGGCAAATCGTCTCCAGGTCTTTTGAAACCTCGGGCCGCACCGCACGCGGCGGCTTGGGATCGACCTTTTGCACGTGGTACAACACCACTTCCGGCGGCCCCTTGAACGGCCGCTCGCCGCACAAAAGCTCGTACAACACAACGCCCAGGCTGTACTGGTCGGCAGCCGGTCCGACCTCTGCTTCCTTGCCCCGCCTGGCCTGCTCGGGCGCCATATAGGCGGGCGTGCCCAACAACACCCCATCGTGCGTGAGTTTCTCGCGCGCATCCTGCAGTCGGGCCAGACCGAAGTCCATCAGATGGGGCACCCCCTGCTTGTCGAGCATCACGTTTTGCGGCTTGACGTCGCGATGCACGATGCCCTGCTCGTGGGCATAGCCGAGCGCTTCGGCCAACTGACGCACGATCTGAACGCTTTCGTCGGGCTTCAGCCGTTTGGATTCAATCGCCTCGGCGAGGGTCTGCCCCTCGATAAACGTCGAGGCGATATAGAACTGCCCGTCGACAAAGCCCGCATCGAAGGTTGGCACGATGTTGGGGTGCCGCAACCGAGCGGCTGCCTGGGCTTCGCGCAGCAAGCGTTTGCCGGTTTCTTCGCTGTCGATGCCGTGTGGCAGCTTCAGCGCCACATCGCGATCGAGCACCGCATCGTAGGCCCGATACACCTTGCCGAAGCCGCCGGCGCCGAGCAGTTCACGAAGCTCGAAACGGCCCAACCTGGCGAGCGGTTCCGCGCCTTTGGCTGGGGAAGGCTTGGGGCCTGTTCGGACCTGCGAGGGCGAAGCCTTCTTCCGCCGGCTCTTGCGGCTACCGGTGGCCTTGCCCGAGGGGGTCTTCGCCTCCGTATCGGCGGCCAGGTTCTGACGCGTTTCTGTTGGCGGGGGCGTCTTTTCGCCGGCGCCGCCCGAACGGCCCTCGCTGTGGCCAGTTGCAACGGGCTTCAACTGAAACACCGATCCGCAGCCCCGACAACGCACCCGTTCCCCAAGCTTCGTCTCCGGCGCCTGATACGCCTTCTCACAGTCCGGGCACCTGACCACCACCATCGAGGCCATCACACCCCCCCCAAAACAGGCTGGAACCGAACCCAGAAACCACAGGCTTCGGGTATTCTAAGGCAAGGCTGCTACCCCTCGCCACAGTATCGCCTCTTCACATAGCCCGGGCCGACAACCAATGCGCAACGACTGCAATTCGCCAAAGAAACGCCGGCCGCACGCAGGCGCTTAGGGAAGGCTTTCTCCGAAAAAAGGCGAGTAGCCTTCTGAAACAGCCCGCCATTCCACGCGCTGAGTGGGTAT
>WGDQ01000895.1 GCA_015493185.1 Planctomycetaceae bacterium | reverse complement strand
GGCCTCTTGGAACTGGATTTGTTTCTGGTCTTGAAGCAGGCCGACGAAGCCCCCGGCCTGCGCGGCGCCGGTGCCCCCGCCTGCACCGAAACCGCCTCCGCCGCCAACGCGACCGAAGCCGCCGCCCCCGACGCCGGCAAAGCCGCCGAAGCCCGAGCCGCCGAAGAAACCGCCGCGCCGCTGGGGCCCTTGGCCGGCATTGCGACCGATGATGACTTGCAGATAGAAGCCGCGGCGAAAGCGTTCCATTTGCCGGATGTTGGCCAGCAGCACACGTTCGCTGATGGTGAGGGTTTCCAGCACACGAGCACGGCTGCCGGCGCGAAGCAGCGGTTGAACCAGCGAGAAATCGAGCAGCGAGTTGACCGTTTCGGTATCGGGGCCGGCGAACTGCCACACGAACGAGTTGGCGAACCCGACCACCAGCTCGCCGCCGGTGGCGAACAGGCGGCGTAGCTGCGCATCGGTGGTAACGTCCAGCGTGCTTTGCGAGCGGGGTCCGCGGCGGGCCCCGTCGGCGGTGAATGTTTTCGACTGCCCGCCGAAAAACTGCGTGTCGAAACGGAACCGCTCGAATGAAACGTCGAGCGCTGAGAGATAGAGCGTTTCGAGCTGTTGCTGGAAGTCGCGCGAGTGGGTGAGCGCCAGTTCGACGGCCAGATCTTGATCGACGGGAAGCACGCCGCGCTCGTCGAACGGCAACGAGTCGAGCCACTGCATCGAGTCGACCGTGTCGAGGTCGCCGTTGCGGTGCCAGCAGGGATAGTGCTGTTTGCCGTCGATGTGATGCATGAGCCGGTGCGAGGTAGGATCGTCGGCCGGCATGGGGGGAAAGTCGGGCGGTGTGGGATCGTATAACCGCGAGCGCGGATCGAGCTCGATCGTGTAGCCCTCGAGCGGCCAGCGGGGGTCGTTGGCCTTCTCGGCGATGAGACCGTAAACCTCGCGATCGGCCTGAAGCCGGTAATAGGCCCGGGTGCAACCGCCAGCAGCGCCCACGATAGAAAAGGCCAGTAGCACCATAAACCGCAGCGCAAGACGGCGGGCTGCGAGGCCGTGGCACGTGCGCGTGGGGAGGGTGAATGTCATGGTCGACCCTCCTCGGAATGCTGCGCCGCAGCCCGCGCGGTGCTGGCCGCAACGCTTGCCGCACGAGCCACGGTAGACGACGACACGCTGGGTGCCGCATTGTGGGCTGTGGGCACGCTGTTGTGAGCAGCGGTGCCGGCGGGCGTTGGTGCGAGGCCGGCGGGTTGAACTGCCAGCGAATCCAGCAGCTCGGTGAGCAGGCCCCGCAGGGCCTGGCGCTGCGGGTTCGGGAACGACGGGCAGGCCGACCCAAGTTTGCCTTCGAGATGGCGGACCGTGGCGGACAGCGCCTCGCGACCGGCCGATGTGATGCGCCAACACTGCCGGCGCCGATCCTGGGGCGAGCGGTGGCCGTGGAGCCAACCTTGAACTCGAAGTCGCTCGACGACCTGGCTCATGTGTCCTGCCGAGGCGCCGATCTGCCGGGCCAATTCGTTTTGGCTGATGCCCTCGTCGGTTTCAGATGTGTGACAGATCCACAGCACCCAAAAGCCGGTTTCGTTCAGCGGCTGCGCGCGCAAATGATCGGACAGCATGCAGCGCAGCTTGCGACTACAGGCTGCGATAAGGCCCAAAAGCTCGATCCAATCGGTCGAGGTTCCAACCGGCAGGGCATTGCCGGTGCCGTTGGTGGCGGCTTGCGCTGAATGCAGGGGGCCCCGAATCATTCGGTTTCCTTCATTTGTCTTTTGTCTTCGTGACGGTTGTCTTTGTGACGGTTGTCGCTTCTGTCGTGCCGGGCTGTTTCGACTGGTTGGCTAAATGGGTGTTTGCGCCGTCGGGCGGTCGGTTGGTTTGAATGGCGTGTCCGGCGGTGCATCGAACGGTAAATTCAGATGGTGGGCTGAACTGCGCTGTGGGTAATGCTGGGCGGTGGTCGGTGAAACGAGGTGGTGCTAGACCGTGGTGACGGACGAAATGCTTTGCGCGACAGATGATGTGTTGAGCGAACGGTTTGGCGGTTCGGTTGTTTGCTAGTGCAATAGTTCGGTTGTGAAACGTTTGGTCTTGAGCGGTTTCTGAGGGTTGTGTCGATTGTGCGGATCGGTTGGCGCAAGTTTTTCTGTAGGAAGGGCTTGCGGCCAGGCGCGGGCTTTGGCGAAAACTTGACACCCTTGTGAGGCCCGCTTACGATCGGGTTATCGCTTTTGCCTAAACTGCCTTGCCGGTCTATCGTTTGCCGGTCCGCGTTTGCGGGCGGGGGCGGTTTTTTTGGACCCTCGGGCGGCGAGATGCTTCGCTGCGGACGGTCGGATTGCGTTTCGGTGCGGTGGCGAGCGATTCGTTTTTTGTTGTGTTTGCCAGGCGCGTCGCGAAACCGAGTGAGCCGATACGCAACGATCGGGCCTGCTGAAGACGTGGGTTGGTTCTTGTGTATCTTTCGCCGTCTATGGGCTTTCTACCGCTTTTTCATTTGGCTGAATGGTTGCGCGTTTTCTTGGGTGTCGCCTGGGGCGGTTCCGGCGGCAGATGGCGGGATTGAACCGGTATGAGCATTTGGAACAAGGTGCTGCTGGGTCTGTTGATGGTGATGACGCTGCCGTTCATCTTTGTGGCGGCGCGCACGCTGAAGACCGAACAGAGCTGGCGCGAGGCGGCCAACCAACTCGAGTCGCAAATTAAGCAACTCACCAGCGAAAACGAGCGACTGCTGGAAGGCGACGCGACCAACGAGGGAATCCGACAGGTTTCGAACAAGCTGTTCGAGATCACCATGGATCGGGGGCGGGCATGGTTCGGGTCGCAACCGGTTGAACCCCAGGTGGACGAGGAAAAACGTTCGGCAACGGTCACGCTGTCGCTGGCCGAGGGCTACGATGCGCAGAACATCGAAGACGAATTGGTGATGTACCTGTTTGAAGAAACAGGCATTGAAGAGGGCGGCCGTTATTTGGGTGAGTTCAAAGTGACCGGCGTGGGCGAAGGCCAGGTGGTGGTGAGCAGCACGCTGCCGCTGAACGACGAGCAGTTGCAACGCGTGGGC
>WGDQ01000894.1 GCA_015493185.1 Planctomycetaceae bacterium | reverse complement strand
GCGCGGGAAACCATTTCGCCGCTGGAGTATTTAGAGAGCACGTTGCACCCCTGGGTGAGTTTCGGCATCATGCCGCTCTTTGCGCTGGCCAATGCGGGCGTACCGTTCGAACTGGCCGACCTGACTGCGCCGGTAGCGGTTGCCGTGGCGGCGGGGCTCGTGATTGGCAAGCCGGCCGGCATTCTGTTAGCCAGTTGGCTGGCCGTGATGGTTGGCATGGCAAAGCTGCCGCAGGGGGTTACTTGGGGCATGGTGCTCGCCGGCGGCTGTCTGGCCGGCATCGGTTTCACCATGGCCCTGTTCATTGCCGGGCTTGCCCTACAGGGTGAAGCTCTGACGACGGCCAAGATCGGCGTGCTGGGCGGATCGGCCCTCAGTGCTGTGTTAGGTATGTCGCTGCTGCGTTTGCAGCCGCAGCCACCAAGCCAGCCGTCGGCGAGCCAACCGGCGTCGTAAGGCTCGGGCATTGCAGGACGAACGAGGAAACGCCCCTTCTCGCTTTCTGATTCGAGCGGCTGCTTCCGCTCCCGCAGATCGCTTTACGGTGGTGGGATCGCGGGGAACGACACGCCACACAACAAAGACGACATGCCACACAACAAACGCTGATAGGCGGCGCGATAGAGGGGCCGGTCCAAAAGGCACGCCCAGGATGTGGCCGAACCGTGCAGCCGCCGACGTGAGACTTCGTGTGCCGAGTTTCTGCTTTTTTCAACCGGCTTTGGTCGATCGCCCTGGCCGGCTTCGAACCGGCGGTCATTGTATTCGGCTGCAAGAGGCTACACGCTGCGTCGTCGGATGCTGCGTTGGGGGCGAAGTCTACTGCGCAACAAACTTCACCTCGCCTCGGACGATCACCGTGTCGGCCCGCCCCGTGAGTTCCCAGCCTGCGAAGGGCGTGTTGCTGCTCTTGGAACGAAATTTCGCGGGATCGACCGTCCAGCGCACATCGGGGTCGATCACCGTAACGTCGGCGTCGGCACCAACGTTCAGGGTGCCTTTGTCGATGCCCAGAATTCGGGCTGGGTGAATCGTCATTTTTGCCAGAGCGGTCGGCCAGTCGAGAATGCCGGGCCGAATCAAGTGCGTGATTACCAGCCCCAAAGCCGTTTCCAGGCCCACAATTCCAAACGGGGCCCGGTCGAGTTCCTGCATTTTCTTTTCCCGCGCGTGCGGGGCATGGTCGGTACAGATCACGTCGATGGTGCCGTCGCGCAACCCTTCGATACAGGCCTCGACGTCGCTTTGCGCGCGGAGCGGCGGACTCATTTTGAAGTTGGAATCGAAACGACGTAGCGAGTCGTCCGTGAGGGTGAAATGGTGGGGGCAAATTTCCGTGGTCACACGCACACCGCGGGCCTTGGCGCGTCGCACCTGTTCGACCGCACCGGCCGTGCTGATGTGCATTACGTGAAGTCGGCCGCCGGTGGCCTCGGCCAGGCGGAGATCGCGGCTGACCATCACATCTTCGGCCTCGGAGGGCATGCCCGGCAAGCCAAGGATCATGGAAACACGACCCTCGTGCATGACCCCGCCCGTGGTGAGCTCAAGCACTTCGGCGTGGTTCAGCACCGGTACGTCGAACATCGAACAGTATTCGAAGGCCCGGCGCATGAGTTCAGGATTGTAGATCGGTGATCCGTCGTCGGTGAATGCCACGGCACCGGCTTCCACGAGCTGACCGATTTCGGCCAGTTCCTTGCCTTCGCGGTTTTTGCTCACGCAGGCGGTGACAAACACATTGGCCTGATCGGCGCGGGCTGCCTGATGCTGGATGAACTCGACGGAAGCTTGAGTGTCGATAGGAGGTTCTGTGTTTGGAATGCACGCTACAGAGGTGAAGCCCCCGGCCACGGCTGCGGCGGTTCCTGTGGCAATGGTTTCATCTTCTTCGCGTCCCGGTTCGCGCAGGTGCACGTGCATGTCGATCAGCCCTGGCGATACGATCTTGCCCGTCGCGTCGATCACGCGGGCGTCGACCTCGGGATCGGCATCGAGCGCCGCAATGCGTCCGTCTTCGATTAAGAGATTCGTCACGCGGTCGATCTTTTGGCTGGGGTCGATCACGCGGCCCCCACGGATCAGAAGCCGAGACGTCATGGTTTAATTGTCCTTGCTGATGGAAGGATGCTTTTCGGGAATACAGGCTGCGCGGGCAACGGTGTGTGGGCTATTCGCGCTGGGGCGCGCCATCGGAGGTCGGGCCGTCATGGTTCGATGGATCGCCTGGGCTCGTTGCGGCGGTTTGTTTGAACTCTCACGACGATGTCTGCCCGGCGAGCAACCAGAGCACGGCCATGCGAACGGCTACGCCGTTGGACACCTGTTCGAGAATGACCGAGTGCGGTCCGTCGGCCACATCGGGTGTGATTTCCACACCACGATTGATCGGGCCGGGGGCCATAATCAGGATGTCGTCTCGGGCCCGCTCCAATCGCTGTCGATTCATGGCGTAGAGCGTCGCGTATTCGCGAACCGACGGAAACGGTCGCATCAATTGCCGCTCGAATTGAATGCGCAACAGATTGACCACATCGCATCGTGGCAGCACCTCATCGAGGCTGTAGCTGACCTCCACGCCCTCGTCTTCCCACTGCCGGGAAACCAACGTCGAGGGGCCGCACAAGATGACATGGGCGCCGAGTTTCTTCAGCCCCCAGATGTTGGATCGGGCGGTGCGGCTGTGTGCGATATCGCCAACCAGCGCGACGGTTAGCCCCTCGATGGTGCCGCGCTGCTGGCGGATGGTCAGCATATCGAGAAGTGCTTGCGTAGGATGCTCGTGCGGGCCGTCGCCGGCGTTGATCACCACGCAGCCGATGTTCTCCGATAGCAGGTGGGGAGTTCCCGGCGTGCGATGGCGCACGATCACCACGTCGACGCCCATCGCCTCGATGTTCTTGGCCGTATCGATGAATGTCTCACCCTTAGAAAGGCTGCTGCCCGAGGGGGAAAAATCGATCGTATCTGCCCCCAGACGCCGCGCCGCCAGAGAAAAACTGGTGCGGGTACGGGTGGAATTTTCGAAGAAGAGGTTTGCGACCGTGGTACCACTGAGCAGCGACAGCTTATGCCGCGCTCCTACGGCCACGGGGCGAAATCGCTCGGCCACGTCGAGGATGAGCTTGATTTCCTCAGCCGAGAGGCTTTCCAGATCCAGCAGATGACGTTGTTTCCATGTGGCAGGCACCGCCGGCAGGTCGACCGTTTGCGCGCTCATGTCAACAGGTTCCTCAGCATCGATGCCTCGGTGGATACGCCCAACGCGGCTGAATAAAACGTGATCGGCAGAAGCGTTGCGAGAAGCCGGACCATGTTGGTTGCCGGACTCGTCGCAGATTTGATCAGCGCGCGCTGCACCATTTTGTGTTGGTTCCCACGGCGAGCCGAATTCTATCAGTGGTAGCCGTTGCTGCAAACCGGTTGCCGAAAAAGGGTTTCGCAAGTACAGCAGACGCCGGATAGTAGAAGCCATGAGCCCCGTCGCGGGCGGGCTTGCCGGTTGTTCCGGCCGATCGACACGGAAGACGGCAACGTGGCTGTTGCAACAGTGCGCGGCAACCTCATTGCCTTATTGCACGTGAGCCGCCAACACGCGAAAGCAGCGGAACGAGCGCACGGCGAGACCTGACAGCCGTTGAAAATCTCGTGCTGGCTACCAGCGATCGGAACGGACTGGCTCCGTGTTGTCGCCCAGCGCTCGGCATGTTCGCCGGGAATGCGTGCGACTGGTTTTGTTGTGCCAACCAGCTTCGCTCGCTACTGACCGCCGAGGCACTTTTCCGGCAGACTGCCAATCGGGGCTGCCCAGCCGCGCAGCGCGGCCTGCACGCACAGCAGGCATACAGCGTGCCCATCCACGAGGCAGTAGACGAAAGTCGGCGTCGTGATATTTGCCTAACCGTTTGTTCTGACAACGGTTTACATGCTTGTCGGCCGGCGGTCCGTATTGAGGTTGGCATGTCGGTTGCGTAATGCGGCGACAACCGTTCGTTGGGTCTGCGATCGACGGAGAGCCAACGCAATGGCCGTGCAGCGCGGATTGCTAGCCGCCGCCGAGTCGAGTTTTTCTGGGCGAGCGCAGAGGCGAGCGACAACGTGTCGGCTCACGAGTGCTCGCGGCCGCGGCCACCAGAATTCGGCGAGAGGCGGTTCGCCTCCAGGCGGACCGAAGGCTCTGCGGTAAGAGCAGATCCACTCGGCGGTGATTTGGATGTCCTATCCGCAGCGGCGATTTCGGCGCCCGAGCCGACCCCTACCGATTCGTTACCGTCTTCGTTTCGTCCTTCTGGAAAGGCACGCCCTATGAACATTCGATCCCTTGGAACCTGGTTGCTGGCGGCAACCGCCGTCGCTGTGTTTAGCTTCACTCTGGCCGCGCCGCGCGCCGTGGCTCAAGCCGCAGCGGGCGATGAGGAAGCTGTCGATGCCGGTGCCGCGGAAGCGGCCACCGAGGAAGTGGTTGCCGAAGAAGCCGACACACTCGGGGTGTTGCGGGGCGAAACCGATGTGCTATGGACCTGTATTGCCGCCTTTCTCGTATTCTTCATGCAGGCCGGTTTCTGTGCGGTCGAGGCAGGATTCACGCGCGCGAAGAACGTTTGCAACATCATCATGAAAAACCTGATGGATTTTTCCGTCGGGTCGCTGGCATTCTGGGCGGTTGGTTTCGGCCTGATGTTCGGGGCGACCTCGGGATTGATCGGCAAAAGCTTGTTCTTGTTCGATGCCAGCACCATGTCGGAGCAGGCTGGCATGGATCCGGCTTTTGGTTGGGCATTTTTGATTTTTCAAACCGTGTTTGCGGCAACAGCGGCCACGATCGTCAGTGGTGCGATGGCCGAGCGAACGAAGTTCATCGGTTATTTGTGCTACTCGGCGGCGATTTGCATCATCGTTTACCCCATATTCGGCAGTTGGGCTTGGAACGGGCTGGTTTCGGCTACCGGCACGGGCTGGCTTGAGGATCGTGGCTTTCTCGATTTCGCCGGCTCGACCGTGGTGCACTCGATTGGTGGTTGGGCCGCGTTGGCTGGTGCGATTGTGCTGGGGCCCCGCATTGGCAAGTACGTGGGCGGCAAGATCGTGCCCATCCCGGGCCACAACATTCCATTGGCCGCGCTGGGCGTGTTCGTGCTGTGGCTCGGTTGGTTCGGCTTCAATCCCGGAAGCACCACGTCGGTCGGTGGTGGCGACTTTGCCCGCATCGCTGTGATGACCAATCTCGCTGCCGCGGCCGGTGCGTTGCTGGCCATGATTACCTCGTGGGCGATGTTCAAGAAGCCGGATACTTCGTTCGCCTTGAACGGTGCTCTGGCCGGTCTGGTGGCGATTACGGCCGGTTGCGACGTGATGGGACCGGTCAGCTCGATCGTGACCGGCGCCGTTGCCGGTGTGCTGGTTGTTCTATCGGTGCTGTTCTTCGATCGGCTGCGGATCGACGATCCGGTGGGTGCTATTTCGGTACACGGCGTGTGCGGCGCCTGGGGCACGCTGGCCATCGGCCTGATCGCGCCCGAGTATGGCCTGCTTCTGGGCAAGGGTGCTTCGCAGTTGGTCACACAGGCCATCGGTGTGGGCGCGGCCTTTGCCTGGGCCTTTCCCGTGAGTCTCGCCATCTTCTTGACCATCAAGTACACGGTTGGATTGCGTGTCGATGAAGAAGAGGAAATGCAGGGACTCGACATCGTCGAACACGGCATGTGGGGTTATCCGCCGGGCTTCGTGGCCGACACGCTCATGGGTTCTCCGGTCTCGCATGGCGGTGGCGGTGCCGCGCATACGCTGGGAGCCGGTGTTGCGGCCAGCCCCAAACCCCAGGGTGCGTGATGGGCTGAACCACGCGGTTGTCGAATGGTTCAAGCACCCATGGATGATTTGCAGATTGTTGGAGCAGATGCCTGTGGCGGCGTAGCAGTGCGCAGCTCGACCCGACCTGTCGCTCCGGTCGGGTCGAGTTGTCGCCACACCGTGTGTTTGAAATTCGAGAGGTGATCCGGCAGAGGACAGTAGTGAGTAAGTAAATCGTCGAACGCCGATGCGTTTGCCGGCGGCAACGAACCGGTGTGAGCATCTTCGGGATGCCAACGGCGACCGGTAGTAGCAGGGCGTGTGAATCCGGAAGAAAACGTTTCATGGCTCTCGCCTGAGCCAGAAGGATGCCCCGATATGGCTTGGGTGGGTGGTCCGCCTGCCCCACCCAAGCCGGGGCGTTTTTTCGTAGGGTGCCATCGCGTGCAGGAATGGGGTTGCGGCTGGCGCTTCACAAGGCCGCCCTTGAGCCGGGAAAAGGGTCGGGCTACGATCAGCAAAAGTCATCCACTGTCAAGGAGCTGATCGATGAAGCTGATCATCGCGATTATTCAACCCAGCCGTCTCGAGGCGGTTAAAGCCGCGCTGACCGAGGTCGAAGTCTTTCGGCTCACGGTAATGGACTGCCAGGGCTTCGGTCGGCAGAAGGGCCAAACCGAGCTTTACCGGGGTCACGAGTTCAAGATCAACCTGCTGCGCAAGGTTCAGTTGCAAATTGCGGTGAATGACGATTTCGTCGAACCCACGATCAGCGCGATCCTCAAGGGAGGTCGCACCGGAGAAAAAGGCCAGATCGGCGACGGGAAAATCTTCGTGTTGCCGATGGACGATTGCATCCGCATCCGCACCGGAGAACGTGGTCCCGAGGCTATCTGACCCCGCCCTGCCCTTCTCAAGCGGATTCTTATCCCCTGCCCCTCTTCTACTCTTCCGCCGTTCCCCCGGTAGGTTCGTGGCGGCTTTTTTCGACACGCCTCCGTTTTTCTTTCGAGGCGACGCAGTCGGCACTCCAACCTTCCATCTTTGCGATTTTCCAGGTGCAGGAATGTTGGCTCGAAGAGCCAGCAAGGCTTTTGGTGTTTCGGGGGCCGGTTTCCAAATGCCCTGCAGGTTTGTCGGTGCGAATCACCGCTGCCAATGAGACGTCGGAAACGATCGGCTTGCCGTGAGAGGTCGCGACGGCCTGCATTCGGCCACGATTACGTGCTTGGCGTCGTAGTCGTAGTGTGCAGCCCGACTGCCGGACACCGTTTGCGCAACACGCATTGGTCGCAACGGGGCGAGCGGGCCCGGCACGTTTGTCGGCCGTGTCGGACCATCAGCATGTGAAAGTCGAGTACCATGTCGTCCGGCAACCGTGCCTGGAGTAGATCGTGGGCCTGATCGGCCGTCGTGCGACCGTCGATGAGGCTGAGCCGCTGCGAAACACGATAGACGTGCGTATCGACGGGCAACACCGGACGATTGCACGCGAACAGCAGCACACAGGCCGCCGTTTTGCGTCCCACACCGTCGAATGACGTGAGATAGTCGATCGCTTCGTCGTCCGTGTATTGCTTCAAATGATCGAGCGACAGCTTGCCCTGCTCGCGATGGAGCCGATCTAGCAGATTCTTGATGCGGGGCGCCTTCTGATTGGCCAGTCCGGCCGTTTGGATCGCGGTGCGAATGTCGCGTAGCGGCGATCGGCGTACGTGTTCCAGCGAACCGAACCGGGCCAATAGCGAATGGAACCCCCGCAGGCTATTCGTGTCGGACGTGTGCTGGCTGAGAATCGTGAGCACCAGTTCGTCCAACGGATCGAGTTTGCGCGGGCGCTTCACAGGGCCATAGGCCGACTTCAACCGTCGCGTGACTTCTCGCGGAGAGTAGGGACGCGGAGTGGTTTTCGAACCTCGGGTTTTCAAGGCAGGCACTTTCACTTCCAGTGGCTGCGGGCACGCGGTTTTTGTGGTGCTAATGGTGCTAAATTGTCGGAATGCCGCACGTAATGGTTGCAGCCTGAAGTTTGTGAGGCAACGGCTTGCCGGCTCTGCACACACCGGTTTGTACGACGGCGGAGGTCAGGGGCAAAACAATGGACGCCACACGAAGAGCTCGAAGGTGCGCCCGCAGCACTGCCTATGCGTGCCCCTTGTGTCGGATCTCATCAGCGCATGTTGCCCACGTCGGCCGAGGCTCGCTCGTTTTTCATTGCAAGGTGTTCATCCGTAGCTGGCGTCCAGCGGGTTGGCGCGTCGGGGCCAGTACTTGCAGAGCAAGATGCCGCCCAGATACAAAAACACCAGCGGCACGGCCATCAACACCATGCTGTATGGGTCTGAGGGCGTGAGCAGCATCGAGATGATGGCGATCGCCAGAATGGCAACGCGCAAATTGTCTTTGTACGCGCGGGCATCGAACACGCCGATGCGTTCGAGAAACAGCATTACCAGCGGAAGCTGGAAGCTGAGCCCGAACCCCAACGGCAGAATGAGCACAAAGCTGAGCCAGGCATTGATTCGCAAATAGGGGTCGATCCCTAGCCATGCGTTGAAGCTCAACAAAAAGTTCAACACCGGCTTGAACACGAGAAAGAAGGCGAACGAGGCACCGAAAAGAAACAAGCCGAGGCTGAACGGCAGGAAAATGTAGACGTAGTGCTTTTCATGCGGATAGAGACCCGCCGCGACAAACATCCAAAGCTGCCAGAAAATCCACGGGCTGGCAATCACCAGACCAGCGACGAATGAGGCTTTCAGATAAACCATGAATGCCTCGGTCACGTTGTCGCCGATGATTCGGCCACTGGGATCGAGCCCTACGGGCCGCCAGATGCGCACCTTTACCAGATCGGCCGCATCAAGCCGGCTGCCGGCCGACCGATCGGCGGCTGGTTCGCGGTTCGTCGCATCTTCTTCGTCCGCCAACGTGGCGCGGTCGGCGGTGTTTCCTGCATCCGAGCGGTTCCGATCAGCGGCGGGTTGCTCGGCGGACGGCGTGGCACCAGGAGGCTGCACCGATTCCGCAGGGGGATCGCTGTTGTTTCTGTCCGACCCATTGGCCGCATTGGCAGCCGACGGCAACGCTGCGGAGGCGGGGCCGCTCGAAGCAGCTTCTTGG
>WGDQ01000893.1 GCA_015493185.1 Planctomycetaceae bacterium | reverse complement strand
GCGTTGCACCGGGAGAAGGGGATGGGTGCGCCGAAAGCAGGCGCGGCGGCGCATCGGGGCTTGAGGTGGATTGGCCCGCACGCGAAAGGCGAGGCAGTGAAAACACGCGGCGGCAGGATTGTTTCGAAAGGGCTGGGCTGCACGGTGCCGTGATTGCGCGGCGCGGTGACTGTGGCGGTTAAGGCCGCGCGATGACGGGGGTATGTGGCGGTTGTCGAAATGTGTCCGTCATGCGGCGATGTGCGGCGGTACGCGGGGCGTGGTGTGCCGGGTGTGGCTTGCGGCCATGACGGGGCGGACAACGAACCAGGGCGGACATCTGACGGAAGGTTGGTGTGCACACGATGGGCGAGTGGCTAGGACTGACGTGGATCGACTGGGCCGTGGTCGTCACGTATCTGGTGGTCGTCACGCTTTTGGGCGTGATGTCGTACCTGAAGGTGAAGGACATGGCCGACTTTTTCATGGGCGGTCGCCGCTTCGGAAAAGTGTTCATGATGTTTTTCGCCTTTGGTGCGGGCACCAGCAGCGAGCAGGCGGTGAGCGTGGTGACCGGCACGTGGCGGGCCGGGCTGGCCGGCATCTGGTGGCAATTTCTGTGGTTGTGGGCCACGCCGTTCTATTGGCTGGTGGCGCCCATTCTGCGGCGGATGCGGGCGCTGACGACCAGCGACTTTTTTGAAGCCCGCTACGACACGAGCACGGCCACGCTGTATTCGGTGTTTGGCATCGTGATGTCGATCACGTTCATTGCGGCCGGGTTGTTCGGCAGCGGGAAGATGGTGAACGCGCTGACCGGCGGCGAACTGGACACGCTGGCCGAAACGCTCGAAATTCGTGTGCCCGAGGTGAAGTGGAACGCCGAGGCAATGCGGCTGGAAACGGGCGTTCGCGAGCTGAGCGGCTATGAGATCGCGATTCTGGGCATCACCGTGTTGTTCGTGGCCTATGGCATGGCGGGCGGACTGGGGGCGGCGATCATCACCGACTTTGTGCAGGGGCTGCTGACCATCACCTTTTCGTTCTTGCTGCTGCCCTGGGCGCTGGAAAAGGTGGGCGGCTTCGAGGGGCTGCACGCCTTTGGCGAAGTGAAACAGGGCATGTTCGATTTGTTCGGCAGCGAGGAGGTGGCCAAACTGCTCGGCCGAGAACCGATCAGCATTTTTTATGTCATCATGCTCTCGCTCACGGCGCTGGCCGGCATAGTGGTGCAGCCGCACATTATGGGCGTGTGCGGTGCAGGCAAAACCGAGTTCGAAGGTCGTTTCGGCTTCACGTTCGGCAACTTCATCAAACGAATTTGCACCATTGCCTGGACGTTTACCGGGCTGGCCTGCATCGTGTGGTATCTAACGCCCTCGATCTCGCCGTTGCCCGAGGAAATGCGGCAAAAGCTCACGCCACCGGGTTCGTCGGCGCTGGTCGAGGGCGAGCCGCGGCACGCCTTCGACGAGGAACTGGACCGCGAGTTCGCCGATAGCCTGTTTGGTCGGGCGGCCTACGACATTTTGCCCGAGGTGGCGCCGGGATTGGTGGGGCTGCTGTTGGCCTCGTTGCTGGCGGCCATTATGAGCACCAGCGACGCGCAGATGATCGTTTCCAGCGGTTTGTTCACCGAGAACATTTACCGGCGGTTTCTGGTGCCGGGCCGATCGCAGCGGCATTATTTGTGGGTGGGGCGGATTGCGGGGCTGATGATCGTGGTGTTGGCCCTGGTGCTGCAAACCACGTTTACCGATGTGATTCATGCCTTGCAGGTGATTATCAAAACGCCGGCGGCGATCGGCATTAGCCTGTGGATCGGCATCATGTGGCGCGGTTGGACGCCGCTGGCCGTGTGGGTTTCAAGCATTGTGGCCTACCTGACGTGGGCCTTTGTGGCCTTTTTCCCGAAGGTGGTGGCTCAGGTCGACCTGCTGCACTTTGCCATGACCGACGACTTGAGCCGCGTGCGCGAGTCGTGGGTGTATGTGGCCTACTTGAGCACCGGCGTATTGTCAGGATTGGTGGTGAGCCTTGTTTCCAAACGCACGCCGAAGGAGAAGCTGGATCACTTCTTCCTCTTGCTGCGAACGCCGGTGCGCGAGGGCGAGCGGGTGCCGGCGCCCTGCGCGTTGCCAGAGAACCCCGCGCCGCCGCTGCCGAAGCTGATCGACCATCCGGACATCGAAATACCGCGGTTCGACCGGCTCGATCTGGGCGGTTTCGCCCTGGCGTGGGTGCTGGTGGGGTTGATCGTGCTAGTAACCTACTGGCTGGCCGGCTTGGGCACGTAAGGCTGTTGGCGCCTGGCAGCGGCGTGCTCGTCAAAGGCGTTGACGGAAACGGGCCGGGATAGAACACGTCTATGTGCGATGAGGGACGGCGCTTACTTTGATCTCGTCCCATTGATCGCGGAATTCGATCTTCAACTCAATCACTTTGCTTTTGGCCCCTTCTGCTGCGACTTGCACGTGAACGCGGACGGTTCCGTTGGCCTGAAGATAGGGCTTCCATCGATAGGGTATGCCTGGGCAGACGCTAGGTGCGAATTTCGGTTGGTTTTGGTTTTCGGGTTCTGAGAGGCTATCCGGAAACTCCTCTTGAACACCAGATACGGTGCTAACGCACGCTGAGAAAACACCATATCTGGTAGTCGGGGCAAGTTGTCGGACAGACTCTGACACAGACAGCACATTAAGGTATCGCGACATATCAGGGAGGAGATCGTACCCAACGGTTCCGTTTCTTTCTGCGGCTGACGGATGGGCCCAATGCAACTGGATGACGTCGCGAAAAGTCTCGGCGGAGCTCGCTGTTTCAAGAAGAACGATATATCCGCGGCACCCGATAGCGGTGTTTCTGCTGGTGTTCTTTACGCGTACACTGACCCATATGGATTGTCGACCAGAGTTGTCGTGTGTTCTCGTGACACAGTTTTTTTCGCAGAATGCTACTTCGATTTCTGGTTTCTCGAGCCACCGTAGAATCCATGGCCCGAATAGGCCCCCAACAAGACCCGCAACAAGAGCCACGACGAGTGGGTGCGAGAGTGCCGAAACCATCAGAAAACCGCTGCAAGAACCTCGCGTGCAATTTCGAACATTGGCTTTTTCCCACATGGATTTCGAGCGGTATCCAGT
>WGDQ01000892.1 GCA_015493185.1 Planctomycetaceae bacterium | reverse complement strand
GGGTCGATACGGCGCGGCAGGCCATGCGGGCTTTGGATCGGGAGTTTGGGCGGCTGCTGGAACTGGCGGCCAGGCGAGGGGCTGAGGTGATGGTGGTGAGCGACCACGGCTTCGGGCCGTTTCGTCAAACGATCCAACTGCCGGAGCTATTGAGCCGCGCCGGCCTGCAACGGCGGGCCAGCGCCTGGCAGCAGCTTGGCTACCGGCGGCAACGCATAGCGTGGAAGCTTCGTAAGAGTTGGCACCGGCGCCGGCGACGCACCGGGCGGTCGGCCGCCGCGGTGCCGCGGCCGCTGGGAGCCCTGTTGCCGATCGACTGGCGGCACTCGGCCGCCGTGACGCTGCACTCGAATATGGGCGGGCTGGTGTACGTGAATCGGCCGCAGCGGTTCGGACGCGGGCCGATCACCTCGACGGCCATGTACGACCAAGTGGTCGAGCACGTTGTGGCGGTGCTCAAGGGGGCCACCCATCCGAAGACGGGCGAACCGCTGTTTTCAACCGTATATCGTGTGGACCGACACGTGGGCTGCGATCCGGTGGCAATCGACGCGCCCGACGTGCTGGCGGTGCCGGCGGCCGGATTTCACACGCGATCGAAGCCGAGCCGCGACGGACGATTGTTGATCGACGATGCGGAGCTGACCGGCACGCATCGGAGCCGTGGCGTTTGGATGCGGCAGAGCACGGCCGGCGCCGTTCAAAACGGCGACGCAGTGGGCACGGCCGACCTGTGCGATGTGGCGCCCACAGTGCTTGCTCGGCTGGGAATCGGAGTGCCGCCCTCGATGCGGGGTCGAGCGCGGATCGCCGGCGCATCGTCGGGCCCCCCTGCCCTGCCCCGAACCGGCACCTTGCTGAGTGACGTTCGGCCTTGCGGTGCTCGGCTTGCCGAGGCTCGCCGGGCCGACGACAACGGTGCCCGCGATACCACGACCGAGACGCAACAAGTCGAACAGCGTTTGCGAACGCTGGGCTATCTCGACTGAGAAGGTGGCTTGGGATCAGGAACCGATTGTCGATCCGCGAAGCCTGCCTTGCGACAACGTCGGGCCGCAATTCACTGGCCGGCGGCGACGAACGTGTTGCGGAGGACGCCAAGGCCGGCGATTTCGACCTCGGCCGTGTCGCCCGGCTTGAGGAAGACGGGCGGCTTGCGGGCCATGCCCACCCCGGGCGGTGTGCCGGTGAAGATGACATCGCCGGGGCTGAGCGTGCAAACGTTGGAGAGGTAGCTTACCAGGTGGTCGATGCCGAAGATCAACTGGCGGGTGTTCGAGTCTTGCATGGTTTGGCCGTTAAGGCGCAGGCCAATGTCGAGCTGACCGGGATCGGCGATTTCGTCGCGGGTAACGAGCCAGGGCCCCATGGGGGCGAAGCCGTCGAATGTTTTGCCCAGCAGCCATTGGCCACCGGGTTTGCCAAGCTGCCAGTCGCGTGCTGAGACGTCGTGCCCGCAGCAGTAGCCGGCCACGTGCTGCATGGCCTGATCGCGCGGGATGTGGCGACCACCGCGTCCGATGACGACGACCAGCTCGGCCTCGTAATCTACCTGTTGGCTTTCTTCGGGCAGCGGCACGCGGTCGTCGGGACCGGCCACGGCGTTGACGAATTTGGAAAACACGACCGGCTCGCTGGGGGCTGGTTGGCCGCTTTCAGCCGCGTGATCGGCGTAGTTGAGCCCGATGCAAAAGATTTTTTCGGGCCGCGGTACCGGTGCGGTCAGGCGCACCGCAGAGGCGGGCATCGGACTGCCGGCGGTCGAGGCTTCGGCCACACGGGCCAGCGCCTTTTCGCCCAGGGCCAGAAGCGACGTCATGTCGGTCGGCAGATCGTCGAACGTGCGGTTCAGGTCAACGTAGCCGTCTTCGACGAGGACAGCCGTACGCAGCGTGTTGTCGTCGGTTCGATAGGTAGCGAGTTTCACGGGCGGTTTCCTTCTACTTTCCTTCTTCCACAAAGCGCTCGCCGTGGCGAGCCGCGTTTGGTTGCGTCGATTTTCTCTTGAATCGATTCCAGCTTCCGCGACGCAACGGTGGCGGACGTTGGGGGGGTCACACGACGCCTGATGTTCGGGGACGGCGGATGCCGGACCGTACCAGGCTGGTGGTGCTGGGGCCTACGATAGTGGATCGCGCGTCGATCCACAACGCACCGCGGCGGGCCAGCCGACGCGGGGCTTGCACCGGCGCACAACCGCCGTCGGACGACCGACTTTGAGCTTCCCGCGAGTCTGTTGCGCACTGCGGAGCGCCTTCTTGCTCCGTTCTCCGTCTGCCGCTGGTTTTCGAGGCGGGCGTTGTGTTGCGTGGTGAGGGAGCGGCGGTGCGAGGGCGAGAGAACGTGCGAGCGAGCGTGCGTGCGTGTTGGGGTGGTCGGGATTGCCTGCCGTGGAGCGTCTGCCGTGGGGCGTCTGCCGTGGGGCGAACACAACCGCAGGCAGCTCAGATGCAAGCGTGGGAGGAAACGAGGAAACATAGAGGCGCGACTATTGTTTTGTCGATTGTCGAGCAATCCGGATGGGCCGCGGCTCGAAGGAGGACGGCGGTTGATCGTGGCGGCTGGAGGTGGCTCCAGACGGGCGGGGCGATCCCGAAAAAACGCCGATCTGGGCGGTACGGCGTGTGTGGTCGAGGGCGCCGGGCGCGGCGCATCGGGATGGATCGACACAACCGCTACGGTCCGATGCGCCTGGCATCTGAGGTATTTGACGGCATGCAGTCGTAACCTAGCTTTTCATGTTGCCGCAAACCTTGATGGCATGGCTGTTTGGAGCCGCCGACCGGGATGAAGCGATGCCCGGTTGCCGGCTGTTCGCGGCCGGTGGCCGCAGATGATTTGTTGCGCGGCGATCGCACGGCGGTAGCCGGACGCGATAGACCATGCGCGGCGGTAGCGTAAACGTGATTGTTTGTCGGACCTGCCACTACTCGGACGAGGGACATGCGCCAAAGGACAGTACAACATCGAGAGAGTGACCCGACGACTGAAACGGCGGCGAAGGCACCACCGGACCATTTGGCTGCCGCACGTGTCGAATGCCAGTTGGAAAGTGTCGACCAACTGGTTCGGCTGCTGCATCCCGATTCGTCGGACGCGCGCAGCGTGTTTGAAGCCCGAGCGGTGGAAAGCCAACTGGTGCAGGTGCGTTTGGGCATTGCCAGCGCGCTGTACGAGGCGTTGCGGGCCAAGGATCCGGCGACCGCACGTCATTCGTTGCGCGTGGCACTAACCTGTTCGGCATGGGCCGATGCGTTGGGGCTTTCGGACGAGCAGCACGACGCGATCGAGGTGGCCTGCCTGCTGCACGATGTGGGCAAGATCGGCATACCCGACCACATTCTGCTGAAGCCGGCCCCACTGACGGTAGACGAAGTTCACGTGATGCAGCGCCACGCGGAGATGGGACTTCGGATCCTCGAAGCCTGCTGTTCGAGCGAGCAGGTGCTGGAAATCGTGCAGCACAAGGGCACATGGTACGACGGGGCCATTCCCGCGGGCGGGCCAGCCGGCGAGGCGATTCCGATCGGCGCACGGATGCTGGCGATTGCCGACGCGTTCGATTCGATGGTGACCGATGCGGTGTATCGCCCTGCCCTTTCACGAGAACGGGCGATCGGCGAGTTGTTCCGCGCGGCGGGGAGCCAGTTCGATCCGAAACTGGTGGAAGACTTTTGCGCACTCGACACAGCGCGGCGAGAGCATTTGGAAATGGAGCAGGCCCGACGCTGGCTGCTCGATTTGAAAGAGGGAACCTCGCACCGGCATTGGCGCCGGGGCTCGGCATCGGGGCAAGCGGCGGCGGCGAGCAGCATTGACTTGTTTCACGAGCGGCTGCTGGAACACATGCGCGACGCGGTGATCTATATCGATCGCGGCTTGCGCGTCGTGCGTTGGAACCACGGAGCCGAGCGGTTGACCGGCATTAGCAGCCAAAGCATCGAAGGGCGGCAATGGTCGCCGGGGCTACTGGCCATGCGCGACCAGCAAGGCGTGCCCTTACGACCGATCGACTGTCCGGTGGCCGACGCGATGGAATCGAACCGCTGTTGGCGCGAGCGGGTGGTGATTCGCGGTCGCGATGGCACGGTGCCGGTTGACGCCCAGGCGATGCCCGTTGTGGGGGAAGAAGGACGCACCCAAGGCGTGGCCCTGATGCTGCGTGACGTGTCGTCGGAAATTTCGCTCGAAGAGCGATGCCACGCTCTGCACCGCCAGGCGACGCAAGACCCGTTGACGCAAGTGGCCAACCGCGCGGAGTTCAACCGGGTGTTCGAGCTGTTTGTGGCCATGCATCTGGAACAACGGTTGCCGTGCAGCCTGGTGATTTGCGATCTCGATTATTTCAAGCAAGTCAACGACAACTTCGGACATCAGGCCGGCGACGCCGTGCTGGTGGCTTTCGCCTCGTTGTTGCGATCTCATGCGCGGGCGGGCGATCTGGTGGCGCGCTACGGCGGCGAGGAATTCGTGATGCTGTGCGCTGATTGCACCAATGCGACCGCCGCCGCGCGGGCCGAACAGTTGCGACGTGCCTGGGCCGACACGTCACACCCGGCGCTGGGCGGTGCGGCGGTGACGGCCAGCTTCGGCGTGACTGAGATTCAGCCGGGCGACACGCCCGAGACGATGCTGCGGCGGGCCGATCGCGCGCTGTTGCAGGCCAAGCAGAACGGTCGCAACGCCGTGGTGCAACTCGGCACCGGCATCGGCGATGGCACGACCGAAAAGCATCCCGCATGGAGCCAACCCGCTGCGACCGAGGAAGCGCCGCGAAGACGAGGACCGCTCGGCTTTTTACGACGCGCCCGTACGCAGGCGGGTCCGCTGATTCAGCAAGAGCTGGTGACCGCCGTGCCGATGTCGCTGGCGCTCGAGAAGCTGCGGGGATTCGTGTCGGACCATCACGGCCAATTGGAATTGATCGACGAAGGTCACGTTCGCGTGAAGATTGGCGACGGCAGCTTGCCGCTGTTGCGACGACGGAGCGATCGGCGCGTGCCGCTGCTGCTGGATCTGACGTTCCGCAGCGAAGCGGGCGACTCGTCGGGCGACCGCCGCAGCCGAACGTGCGTGTCGGTGGTGATTCGGCCACAACGCGGGCGCGATCGCAGGCAGGCGGACATCATGGGCCTGGCCTCGCGACTGCTCAAGAGCCTGAGGGCCTACTTGATGGCCTCGGACGAATGGTCGGTGGGAAATGTCACCGTGGTGCCGGACCCGGCGCCCGAGGCGGATCGGGAAAACGAACAACCGGCACGCTACGGTCCGGCCCACGATGGGTAATGGGGGAAGGCTCGCCAAGGGCGTACGAAAGCCCGAGCGTAGCAATGGCTGCCACGGCCGCGATGCAGGGCACGTGGTACGAGGCGGCCGAGAGATAGCGGCAGAACCATCATGAGTCGAATCGGCGCAACCATTTCTGGTACCGAGCGGGTGCTGCTCAATCGTTTGGCCGACGCCAATGCGGCGGCGGCAGTGAACAGCCTGCGTCTTTCGACCGGCAAGAAGATCAACTATGCCAAAGACAATCCGACCGGCTTCGTAACGCTGAGCCGCTTTCAGAGCGAGCTGAGCGTGGTAACCGGCACGCTGAACAACGTGACCGAAGCCTCGAAACTGGTGAGCCAGGCGCAACTGACGATCGACCAGATTCGCACGCAGCTCGATACGATTCGTACCAAACTGGTTGAAGACGAAGACGGTTCGCTCACCGCCTCGCAACGGGCCGACAATCAGGCGGCCATCGACGCGGCCATTGCCGAAATCGACCAGCTTGCTGGCACGAAATTCGGTTCGCGGCGTCTGTTGGATGGTTCGGCCAACTATGAGCTGAGCGGTGTGAACTATCAGCAGGTCGAGTCGATCTATGTTTCGGCCCGCGGCCCCAACCCCAGCCCCACGATTTCCGGCACGTTGGATACGGCAGCCACCCAAGCGCAGTTGACGCACACCGAGGGAACCGGCCTGATCACCAACGATGCCACGTTCACGCTTACGGGCGATCTGGGCAGTGTTTCGATC
>WGDQ01000891.1 GCA_015493185.1 Planctomycetaceae bacterium | reverse complement strand
CCGCCGCGTGGCAACTCGTTACGAGAAAACCGACACGAACTACCTCGGCTTCCTCTGTCTCGCCTCGTTGCTAACGACAATCATCTGATTGTCAACACGACCTAGCTGAGGCACGCCCCACGACATCATTCACGGTTCACGCCGGCGGAAAGCCGCACGGCTCGTCCCGCGTCGGTCTGTCGCGACCTGCCGCGCATCGCGGCACCATCGGTTATCGGTCGAACGCCGCAACAACTTGAACTCGAATCGACTTGAACTAGAAACACGCATCGAAACCCGCGCACCGCTGCCCTATCGCACCACGGCCCCCGTGGGCATTGTTCGGCCGCTCGCGAGTCGCGCGTCCGCTCTTCGCCCCGCGGGCTGACCAGATAGCGAATCAAAAAAAGCAGCCGGTCGAACAAACGAAGCGATCGAGCACGATCCACAGAAGGGCAAGGATGCCCCGCTTACGTTGGTTTTTTGCTGTCGTCATGGTTGGCGGGCCGCTGATCGCCGCGCCGCGGTCGCTTTGCGCGACCGAGTCCTCGGGTTCCGAGCGCCCGCCCCGCCGTTTACCAGACAATCTCGCGGCCTCCCCGCTGCCGCGTGAGGAGGCCCCAACCTCCTCCGCGTCGACGTCTCCCGCGTCGAGTGCCGCGGACGCACGATCGGCTCCCGCGCCCGTTGCGGCCACGGCTACCCATCGCGAGGCATCGCCCTTGTGGCCGTTCGACGAGCCCACCGCCCGCCCGTCCGATGCCTCCTCGTCACCTCATCAGACCCCCAAGACCACCGCACAACGTCAAGCGGCCCATCAAGGCTCGCCCTCGGCGGCAGAGCACCGTTCTCCGACACAGCCCACGCCGGACATCGCCGCTCCATCGCCGCGCCCATCACGCGTCGCGCCCGCCCGGGCCGTCCGCATGTTGCCCGGCGGTTCCGCCTCGCCCGCTGCGGCGCTGCCCGACGCAGCGCCGGCCACCTCGCCCGATGTAGCACCGTCGGCGGCCACGGCCAACCATTCCGAGCCGGTGCGGCTTTCGCCGCGTGGCGAGCCCCAAGACCCGATGACGCTTCGCCCCAAAGGGCAGGGCCGCTCTGCCTCGTCGGTGGGCCTCTCGTCATTGCTCACAATGGGCGGCAGCCTGAGCCTTGTATTGGGGCTGTTCTTTCTCGTGGCCTGGCTGCTCAAACGGCCCGGCCGAAAGCAACTGGCCCGATTGCCCCGCGATGTGCTCGACGTGCTGGGCCGCAGCGAACTGCCGGGCGGTCGCGAGCAGCTTCAACTGGTGCGCCTGGGACGCAAGCTCGTGTTGCTCTGGGTTTCTTCCTCCGGCGTCGAGTCGCTGGCCGAAGTGACCGATCCGGCCGAGGTCGATCATCTTGTAGGGCTTTGCCAACAAACGCAGGCCGGAAGCAGCACGGCCGCCTTTCATCAAATCCTCGAGCAAGTGGCTCGCGGCGATGCTGCTCAGGCGCCCCTCCCCGCGGGGGCCGATGCGACAACGGGCCTGGGCAGGTTGTTTCGTCGTTCAGGAGGCCAGCATGTCTGAACGGCCGCACTGCCCACCACCTCACCGCGCGCCGCCTGCCCGTGGCAATCGCTCGGCGCCGGTCGAAGCACCGCGTCGCTGGCTGGCGTGGCTCTTTGCGCTGGTTGCCATGGCCGGGCTGGTGGCGCCGGTCGCCGGGCAGGAAATCACGCCCAACCGTCCGGCGCGGCTCGAGCTGCCCGAGGCATTGGCCGACGGCCCCGAGGCCTGGACACGGCCCGAGCGGCTAAGCGCCACCATCCAAATCATGCTGCTGCTCACCGTGATCAGCCTCGCCCCGGCGCTGCTGATCATGACTACCAGCTTCGTGCGCATCATTGTTGTTCTGGGGCTGTTGCGTCAGGCGTTGGGCACACAGCAATTACCGCCCAGCCAGGTCATTACCGCGGCCGCGTTGTTTCTCACGCTGGTCATCATGACACCGGTTTGGAAACAGGTGTACGACGACGCCATCGTGCCCTACACCGAGCAGTCGATCGGCATCGACGAGGCCTGGCAACGCGGCGTGGCCCCGTTGCGCCGCTTTATGAGCCTGCAAATCGAACGCACCGGCAACAGCGACGACGTGTGGCTCTTTCTCGAGTACATGCCCTCGAGCCAAGAGCCCCAAAGCTACGAAGACGTACCGCTTCAGGCTCTGCTGCCCGCCTTCATGCTCAGCGAGCTGAAAACCGCTTTCCTGATCGGCTTCCAAATCTATTTGCCGTTTCTGATTCTCGACATGGTGATCGCCAGCGTCATGATTTCGATGGGCATGCTCATGTTGCCGCCCGTATTGATATCCCTGCCGTTCAAGCTGCTGTTGTTCGTGCTGGTCGACGGCTGGCACCTCGTGGTGGGCATGCTGTTGGAAAGTTTCGCCCCCTTCACGTGAGCCGACTCGTCTTGCCTGCTCGCGATCGAAGTCGGAATTGGATCGGAATTGGATTCTGAAGATTCCTTCTGAGTCGAACCCCTTCGGACAACCTTTCACGCAACGCCATGGATCCACAAACAGCCATCGACATGGGCCGCGAGGCGGTGTTCATCACACTGCTGATCGCCGCCCCGGTGCTCGTTTCCGGCATGCTCGTCGGTCTGGCGATCGGCCTGTTTCAGGCCCTCACGCAAATTCAAGAACAATCGGTCGCCTTCGTGCCCAAGATCGTCACCATGATTTTGGCCCTTTCCTTCTCGCTGCCGTGGCTCGTGGCCCGCATGATCGAATACACCCAGCAACTCATCACCGAAATTCCCAACCGCTTGTAGCTTGCCGGTCGGCTCGGGCGCTGTGCCCAACGACAACCACGATTGGCCAACCAAATAAACGCCGCTTCGATGCCAGCGCTTCAAGACATTACGCTCGCGCAATTCATGATCTTCACGCTCGTGCTGGTGCGCACCAGCGGGCTGATGATGGTTGCGCCCGTGTATGGCACCACCGATGTGCCGATCCGCGTTCGCGCGCTGCTGGCCTTTGCCTTGGCCGTGCTGATCGCTCCCACGCAGTGGGTCGCCGACGTCCCGTTTCCCCAAAGCCTGCCCGGTTATGTGCTGCTCTTGGGCGGTGAGTTGATCATCGGGCTCACGCTCGGACTGGGCGTGGTCATCTTGCTTTCGGGCATTCGCCTGGCCGGTCAGGTGATCAGCCAGGCCAGCGGCATGGCACTGGCCAACGTGGCCGATCCCACGTTCGGCGGCAACGCGGCCGTTTTCTCCCGGCTGCTTACGCTGCTGGCCACGGCCGTGTTCGTCACCACCGGTGGCCACCGGATCGTGATGGCTGCGCTGCTCGATACCTTCTTGGCGCTGCCCTTGGGTAGCGTCGGGCTGCCTCGCGGGATCGACCAGACCATTGTCACGCTGCTCATGCAAAGTTTTTCGCTCGGCGCTCGCGCGGCCGCGCCCTGTGTGACCGCCGTGTTGCTGGCCACGCTCATTCTGGGACTCATCGGGCGCACGCTGCCGCAACTGAACATTTTGGCCGTCGGCTTCGGCTTCAACTCCATGGTCGCGCTCGGCACGCTCGGCGTGTCGGCCGGCGCCATCGCTTGGGCCTTTCAGGACCAGTTGGAACCGGCCCTGCAAGTGGTGCTCGATATGCTCTCGGCCGCGCCGGTGGCCACGTGATGCCCCCGCTGCCAATCCGCGCCGGCCACCCACTTCCCGCCGCACACGCAGCGCCGCGCCATAAGCCGATCGGCCCAGAAGAAAAAGAAATAAAGCTGCTGCCCCGTGACGGCGTCGCCGTTTTCCGTTGCGGTCTTTTTCCCGAACATTGACTTTTCGACGTTTGGCTTCGGCGTCCGGTCGCGCATCGGGCTGACGCCGCTTTTCGATCGGATCGCACTCAGGCATGCCTGACCAGAACGGCGAAAAAACGCAGGATCCCACGCCGCATCGCAGGCGCAAGGCCCGCGAAGAAGGGCAGGTGGCCCAAAGCCAAGATCTGGCCTCGGCCGTGTTGCTCGTGGGCGCGGTGCTCACGCTCATGTGGGTCGGTCGCCGCGTGGTCGACTTCCTGGCGCTGCATGCCCGACGCCAATTGGGCGGCGAGCCGTGGCTCGAGGCCGATGCCGAGTTCTTTGTCGCCTATTTCCACGCCACCGCCTGGGAGCTGGCCAAATCGTTGCTGCCCATTCTGGGCGCCGTCCTTTTGATGGCCGTGGTCGTCAACCTCGCGCAGGTCGGCTTTCTGTTTCTGCCGCAACAAGTCACGCCCGACATCTCGCGAATCAGTCCGCTCAAGGGGCTCAAGCGCATTTTTTCCATCACCGGCATGGTGCGTCTTGGGCTGGGCCTGTTCAAAATTCTCATCGTCGGCGCCGTTGGGTTGTGGAGCTTGTACGACGAGCGGGCTGCCGTGCTGGCCATGATCGAGCTGTCGGTTCCTCAAGTGGCCACGCACCTGATCCACCTGCTGCTGCATACCACGCTGTGGATCGGCTCGGCCTTGGTCGTACTGGCGCTGGTCGACTATGCCTTCCAACGATGGAAGTTTGAACAAGACCTGAAAATGACCACCGAAGAGGTGCGCGACGAAATGCGCAACCTGATCGGCGACCCGCAAATTCTCTCGCGCCGGCGGGCCGTGCAGCGGCAGTTGGTGCTCAACCGTCTCTCGTCGGCCGTGCCCAAGGCCGACGTGGTGGTAACCAACCCCACCGAACTGGCCGTCGCCATTCAATACGACATCGAGAAGATGGCCGCCCCGATCGTGGTGGCCAAGGGCGCCGGCATCGTAGCCCGACGCATCCGCGAGCTGGCCCTGCAAAACGGTGTGCCGATTGTCGAACGCAAACCGCTGGCGCAGGCCCTTTATAAAGACGTCGAGATCAACCACCCCATACCGCAGCGGCTCTATGCCGCCGTGGCCGAACTGCTGGCCTACGTCTACCAGTTGCAAGGCAAACCCATGCCCAAACCGCCCAGCAACGCCGCCTGAGCCCCAGCCTTCGCTTCCGGCCCACCCCCTTCGCAACCGCTGCCCGAGCCAGCTCGCGCCCGCTCGATCCGCCAACACCGCTGCTCGCGCCGGCTCGGTCCAGCGATGCTGCTGCCCGCGCCCACTCGGTCCGCGAACACTGCTCTCTGTGTGCCGTTCGGTTCGCGTGCCGGTCAGTTCGTGTGCCGGTCGGGCCGCCGTCAGGTTTCCATCAACTCTCGATCAGACCTCAATCGGGAGTTTTGGTTGAAACGTGAACGTGGTTGCCGGCCTGCGGCGCTTCACACGCTGGCGGGGGTTCGCTGATAGCCGTATTGGCGAATCACCTCGCCCCAGCGGCG
>WGDQ01000890.1 GCA_015493185.1 Planctomycetaceae bacterium | reverse complement strand
CGCGGCGCGAGCGGCCCGGTGGTTTTACGGCCGTTCGTGCCGGTGCGGAGCATGCCAGCGTTGGGCACCCCGATTCGTAAAGCGTCGGCCGGACGTGCCCCTGCCGTGCGTGTTCGCCGCTTTCGCAATGCGCCTTGTGGCCACGCCGAGCCGCAAAGAAAGTGCGGCGCCTCTCCGCGAACCATCTGGTCGCAAATAGTCGCAAAAGCGAAACACGGGCAAGGTGGTTTGCGCCACGCAGCCGCGCGGGGTGTTCTCAGAAAATTCAATTCCGGCTCCGATCGCGAGCAGGCCGACCGTCTCGTTGTCGGTCTGCATCGACCAGCCCACCGAGGATTGGCCTGCTTCGCCCTCCTTGATACGAATCGCCTGCTCGCCATCTCGGGCCTGGAAGCGATTTTGAAGACGCCTTCCCAAGGTTCGCCTACCGGGGGCCGTGGCCGGTTGCCGCTTCACCAGGTTCGTTTTCCTCGGCAGCACCGCGGCGAAATCGCTGCGCGACCCCCGGCAAGCAGTGCCCTACTGCACCAGCTTCAGCGGCCGATCGTCGGCCACCTGCCGGAAAACGTCCTTCAAGTCCTCTTCATATTCCGCAACCGATTGGCCGCCCGGAATGTTGAAGTGCACTCCGCCCGTTCGGTCGGCAATCTCCTGCATCAGTGCCGTATCGGCCGAGGCGCCCAGGCTGATGGTCACAATAGGAATACCGGCATCGGCCGCCAGGTCCGCCTCATCGAGTGCGAATTGCTGCGCGGTGCTCGTATTGCTGGGCCGGTTCGCAATGCCATCGGTCATCAGCACCATCAGTTTGAAGGCCCCAGGGCGGGCGTTCTGCTCGAGCTCCTCGCGGGCCACCTGCATGCCACCACCGATGTTGGTGTAGTAGTCGTAGTGGCCCGCCTGCCGTTGCCGCGAGATCGTTTCGATCAACTGCATGTCCGATGTCAGTCCGCTCTCCAGGTAGCCGCCGCCGCTGGTGTGCGTGTAAACCGACAGGCCCACGCGATCATCGGTTTCGGCTTCCTGCAAATAGGCGAGAAAGACCGACACGGCGTCTTTCACGGCGGTAATCGGCTGTTCGCTGGTCATCCACAAGTCGGGCGTTTGGTTCGCCTTGGGCTGGCGTTGCAGCAGGTAGTTCACCCAATTCAAAAGGCCATACTTCTTGTAGTAGCCTGCGTAGTAGTTGTAGTAGTCGCTCCTCACGTAGTAGATGTAGTCGCTCCAACTGCCCGACGGATATGGGTAAGGAACGTTGTCGAGCCCCAGCAGCGACTTGATCGTGCTCGTGTCATCCGACGAAATGTATACTGGCTGCCATTGCATGTTGCCAAACGTGGGCGAGCCCAGTTCGTTCCAGATTTCGAGCAGGTTCGCCTCCACGGCCGCCTGCCCGATCGAGTAGATATGCCGCAACTCGCTGTCGTCGTTCATCGACGCCGAGTAGTCGAGCACGATCATGATGTCGCGCGGCTGATACGTGGCGATTGCCGAGGTCGAGAGGCTGAACTGGTCGTAGCCAAAAATGCGGGCGAAAAACAACGGCTGATCGGGCCGGTTCACCGTCACCCGCACCGCCGAGGGCAACGTGCCGCCCAGCGTGAATGTTTTCGCGGTGTCATCCCACTGGCCGAACTCGACCGTGATGTCGTTGTCCGTCACGGTTGTGGCGCCCACCAGGTTTTGCTTCACGTAGTCGCGCACCACGGCTTCGGCTTCCTGTGTGCCGTTTACCAGCATGCCAGCACCGGCCAGTGCTCCGGCATCGGTAGCCCGTTGCAGTTCGGTGTCGACCGTGGCGACATAGCCCAGGTCGATGGCGAACGCTACCATGCCCAGCAGGGCGACGGAAAAAACGGCGATCAGCGTAATCACCGATCCTCGCCGCTTGCTCGCTGGCTTGCGACCTTCCCTGCTTTTTGGGGTCCGGCTTGCAGATGGAGCGCGCATGGTTTTGCCCTTTCGTTGCCGAGAAAAAGAAGAGATGACAATCAACCGCGCGGCGCGAGATGAGAAAACCGGGGCCGGCAGCTACAACACAGGAAAAGAAAAGTTCGCTCCTATCAGAAAACCTACGTCACGTTTGGCGCGTGTGGCGAAAAATTTCTGAAAAAACGGGCCGATCGCGTCCTGCTTACAAAAACGGCGCCGCCAGTTACGACGAACAATCCAGCTCCTTTCCCCATATCGCTGCACGGGTTCCATGACGCGACATTTGTTCATCGTTGGTGCCACCGCCCGCGCGGCCGCCGACTCGGCCGTTCGCGCCGGCTACCGCGTCTCAGCCGCCGACCGTTACGGAGACGCCGACCTGCGCCGCGTGTGTACGCACTACATACCGCTCGACGACCAGCACGCGCTGCAAACCTTTCTCGACCGTGCGGCGCGCATGCGCGATGCCCCACAAGCATGGCTCTACACGGGCGGGCTCGAGAATCAGCCCCGCATGGTCGATCGCCTGGCAACCCGGCTGCCGCTGTGCGGCAACGGCGGAGAGGTGCTTGCGCGGGTGCGTCGCCCAGAAGTTTTTTTCCAGATTTGCCGCGAGGCCCACTTGCCCGTGGCACCTTGGCAAACTACCAGCCGCGGCCTGCCTCGCGACGGAAGCTGGTTGCGAAAGAAAATTGCCGGCAGCGGCGGCTGCCACGTTCGCCCCTGGTCCGATCGCAACGACACACGGACGCCACCCTCTGAAGCCGACAAGCAGCGCTGCGACGCAACATGCCCATCACCGGCGGCCCACTTCATCGTGGGCGATTCGTTTGCCCCATCTCATGCGGCACACGCGGCCGCAATGCAACCATCCGAGCAACGTCTCGCGTCCGAATGGTACTATCAGCGGCACATCGAAGGATTGCCGGCCTCGGCGCTCTACGTGGCCGCCGATGGCCGCTCGGTTCTGCTGGCCGCCTCGCAGCAATGGATCGGTCCCCGCTACGGCGCGCCGCAGCCTTTCGGCTACGCCGGTTCGATCGGTCCCTTGCCCCTCGCACCCACCGTGCGACGGCAACTCGTGCGGCTCGGCAACGCACTGGCCGCCCGGGCCAATCTGGTTGGGCTGTTCGGTGTCGATTTCATCCTGCGTGGCCATTCGGTCTGGCCGCTGGAAATCAACCCCCGGTTCCCCGCTTCGGCAGAGATCGCCGACCCCTGGCTGCCCGCCCCGGCCATTGCACTGCACGTCGAGGCCTGCCTTCACCGGTGCCTGCCCGACCGCCATCTACTCGAACGCTCCCCGACCGCGGCATTCCATGCACCCGCTTCAGCCGCTCTGCTGCCCGCCCCGCCTGCCACAGCCGCACATCCCACGGCCGCTGCGAACCACGATGTGAACCACCGGGACCACGGGCACCATGCGAACTATGCGAACCGCTCGAACCATGCGAACCACGAGAACCACGAGGTCCGCTCGAACCACCGAGACTGTGCGGACCACGGCGACCACGAGAACCATACAGCCGCAGTAACGACCGCAGGCCGTTGGTGTGCCAAGCGCATTGTTTACGCCGCCCGCGAAATCCGCATCGAGCCCCGTCATACTGAGGCCATGTTGGCCTGGCGCGATCACGGTCCGTTGCCCGCATTGGCCGACATTCCGCCGGCCGGTTCGCACATCGTGCCCCATGCTCCCATCGCCACCGTGCTTGCTTGGGAAAGGTCGCAGAGCGGGGTCGAGCAAACGATTCAGCGCCGCATTGCCCGGCTGCACGCACTGCTGCGGTAGTATTTCGGTCCGGCGTCCGGCAAAAGCCAGGCCCGCCTCGACGCGCCGGTTTCGCCCCGCGCACCCGAGGCGCCGACCGCCTGCGTGCCCATGCGGCTGCGGAACGCCGGAAACCGCCCGGCCCACAGGAGCGCCGGAAACCGCTCAGTGCACACCGCTGCCTGCCGCGTCGTTTGGCGTTATGGCAGTTCCTTGATCGCGATGTCTTTGAACCATATCCGCATCGGCGGACCAACGTGCAATTGCAGGGCGATCACGCCTTCGCGATCGTTGCGCAGCGGGCTGGTTTCTCGATAGTCGACCGTCTTGTAGCCATTCAACACTTGGGTGATGTGCGGTCCGTCGGCCGTGATCACATATTCGTTCCAGCCATCGCGGTTGAAGTGCTGCGCCACCTTCTCGGGGTCGACATCGTGCAAAATGCCGCGTCCCGGGCCGCTCGATTCGTAGTACAAAATGCCCATATATCGCTTGTCGGCAATGTCGGCCTGAAACCCCTCGACCACGTGATCCGCTTTTCGCTTGCTGCGAAACTGAATGCCCGAGTTGCCATTGCGCAGCTTGAACTTCACCTTCAAAACAAAATTCTTGTACGTCTTGTCGGTCGACAGAAACGAATTGTGCCCGATGCGTTTGTTGTCGGTCGTGCCGACGATCATGCCATCTTCCACGCTCCAAAGTTCCGTATCGCCCTGCCAGCCATCGAGCGTTTTGCCATCGAACAGCGGCACGAACCCCTTGGCGTCCGCCGCTTGGGCGGCACCCCCGCTCGCGGGCAACCCGGCCACAAGGCACAAACTCGCAAACGCCAACCATCTGGGCCATCGACTCATAGCAGGTCTCCTCAAAGCTCGCTCAACGGGGAAAAACAATGCATCAAGAGTTCGCCGCCGGTCCGCGCGCCGCCGGTCCGCATGCCGCCTTCATCACAAGCCGCCGTGCAGCGGCTCACCATACCGCGGCAACCGTTCCGACCGGCCATCGTCCGCCTCGACCGGGTGGGGCGGGCATCCGCAGTAGAACCCAAACTCGCCGCGCGCCGTCACCACAACACACGCCCCGGCTACGGCGATGCCGCGGGTTGCCGGTCGAACCGCGGCGCCCAGCGTTTGCCGGCCAATTGGGCCGGGTAATCCTCGACGCCAGCCAGTCGGGCAATTTCGCGCAAAAACAGCTTGGTAATTTCGCCCTGCACTTCGCGCTGATCGGCCCGATCGTAATAGGCCGACAGGTCGATCGGCTTTCCGATTTTAACGTGCGTTTTGGCCATCATGAAGAAACAGCCCCATTCGGTGCCGTCGAACGGGGCGCCGCGAATGTAGCACGGCACCGCCGGCACGCGCGCCCGCAAGGCAATCAGCGCCGCGCCCGGCCGCCCGGGCAGCAATAGGGCGTTGGTCTGGTTGATGCGGCCCTCAGGAAACAGGCCCACCAGATCGCCCTGCTGTGCGTAGCGTATGGCCATTTTCGTAGCGGCCGTGTCAATGCCGCCACGGTTCACAGGAATGCTTTCGGTAATGCGAAACGCCCACGCCAATAGCGGGTTCAGCGCGTATTCGCGGGCCACCATCCAGTGCACAATCCGATCGGTGGCAAGCTGAATGAAAAACGGATCGATGCTGCTCGAGTGGTTGGCCACCACCACGGCGCCGCCCTCGCGGGGCAACGCGCCTTCTACCGTGGTGCGCCACACAACGCGCGTGTAGATCAAATTCAGCAGAAAAAACGGCCCTTGCACCCAGCGATAGCGCGTATGCCGACGAAACCAGATCAGGGCCCGAACCACCACTCCTGCAATCAGGGCGGCCAGAATGCCGCCGGCCAGTATTTCCATGTCGGCCGCCGCTGCCATCCGCCTCGCATCCGTTGTCAAAAAAACCCGCGCGCACCTCGCCGCCCGCGTACGGCGCTGCCACCACTCGATCGCATCGCGCGCTTCAACCGCAACACGGCGCGCTGCGGCTCACGTTCCTTTGCTGCCCACGGCCCGTTTGCGTCGCCGCCGGGGCGAGCCGTTCGATCCGCTTCCCACGATCTTGTCCAGCGAAATCAACTCGGCCATGCCCGCCTTGGCAAACTCGCGACCGCTCACGTAGCGGCCCGGCGTGATCCATTTTTCGATCTGCTCCAAAGGCACCTGCAGCAGCCCCGCCAACATCCGATCCATGTCGCTTTCCAACTGCGCAAAGTGCCGCGACCACTCCGCCGCTTCGGCCAGTCCTACGTGCTCCTCGCTCTGCCACTTCATCGGGTGAAACAACAGCACGCTGAACGGCGTAACCAGCCGCCGCTCGCACGCCGCAAACGGCCACAACGCGGCCGACGAACATTCGCCTGTCACAATGCCCGTGGCGCGTATGCCACGCAGCTTCAGCAGCGTGGTCAGCGCCAACGCACAATACGGGCTGCCGCCGGGCGAGTCGAAATAAATCGTACACTCGCCGCCCATCGGCACCTCGAGCAGCTTCTGCGTCAGCTCGGCTTCGTTGTCGGTCAAGTCGCCAACCAGCGCCAGTTCTAGCGGGGCTTCGTCCGTTTCGTGTTCCATCTGCATCGATTGTCCTTCGCACACCCAAAGCTCGCCATGCCCAACGTCTCACGCCTTTCATGGCAAATTGCAAAACCAGCATGCAGGTATAGCTTGCCGCGCACTGCCCGACAAGCATTTGTTGGCCATCAAGGCGGCAGCCGGCCGACACACGGCCGTCAAAGTCGCGCCGCGCCTCACGTTCGTTCCTCGCGCAGACCGCATCGCTGCGTGCCTCGTGTCACCGTCGGCGTGGCCCAACCACGCGGTCTGCCAAAATCCGGTGCGTTGTCTTTCCCTCTGCGCAACACGGTCGCGCCCCGCCGTCCCGACATGCCGCAACTTCGGAGCACACCCGGTTCCACCCCATTCTCAGGCGGCCACCCCCCTGCGCCGCAAAGCCGGCCCCACAT
>WGDQ01000889.1 GCA_015493185.1 Planctomycetaceae bacterium | reverse complement strand
GCTATCCAGTACGCCGGAGAGCACTTTGTCGAGATCGAGCACCTTGCCGAGGTTTTCGGTGATCTCGATCAAAGCCCGCAACTTGGACTCGGGGCGCACGGTGAGCCGCAATCCAGAAGGGTCGGAAAGCGGCACTTCGAGGTGCCCCATGATCGTGGCACCGCCCGACTGCTGATCGTCGAACACCATGGCCGGCCGGGTCGTCTGCTGGCTGATGGCCGACTCGCCGGTTGTCGAGTCGGCCGAGGCGACCGGATCGGGCATTTCGCGATGGAAGGTGAACAGCAGATCGCAGATTTTCAGCCGATCGTCTTCCTCCAATCGGCGGCGGCCATGAACCAGCTCGCCATTGACGAACGTGCCGTTGCGGCTGTGCAAATCTTCAACGAAGTAGTCGTCGCCCTCGCGGGTGATGCTGGCATGCTCGCGACTCACAGATGCCATATCGAGCACGATGTCGCACTCTGGATGGCGGCCGATCACCGTGCGGTCGGCATCGAGCGGGAATTGTTGCCCGGGATTGCGTCCCTTGAGCACTTTCAACACGGCCATCGCAATCCTCAACGGCACTCCGGTCGTTTCCAGACGATTCAGCCAGCCGGCGCGGCCAGCGATGTGAAGGCAGCCCGCCTTCGGCCGGTTACGACAACTGCTAGTAAAACCGGCCAATCGCCGGCGCCCGACGCGGCGCTGTCCGGCATGGTGAATGAAAAACGCTGGCGGCTCGTGGTTTGCGTGCTGCGTTGAGGGGCGGGGTCCGCAGCACTCGGCTGGCGACGCGCGCCACCTGTGGTGACTTGCCATGCCATGTTGCTGGTCGATGTTGCCGTCTGGCTTATCGATGCCGATGGCATGGACGACCTTTCTCGAGGCGTGGCACCACGGGGCCACGTACGGTTTGAGACATCAGCTCAAAAGCTGGCCAGTGCGTCGGACTCGTCGTCTTTAATATCGAACAGCTTATCCAGCCGCGTGATGGCGAATACCTCGTAGATCTCGGGGCGGATGTTGCTGAGCATGAGCTTGCCGTTGTGGGCTTTAACGCGCTTGTCGAGCGTGATCAGTTTGCCCAAGGCGGCGCTGGAAAGAAACTCGACGGTCGAGAAGTTCAGCAGCAGCTTCTTGCGGTTTTCTTCCTCCACGAGTTGAAAAAGCTCGCGACCAAGCTCCTGAATGTTCGCTTCGTCGAGTATTTTGCGATCGACGAACCGCACCACGGTTACGTCGCCAACTTCGGAAACTTCCAAGCGCCGATGAACGGCCATTCACTCAACTCCCGGGGCACATGGCAAAAGGGACATTGCTCTTGGCGGCCATGCACCGGCCGCCGAGAAAGCGTGAACTGGTGAAAAATACACTCCGGGGGCATCTCGCCCGCTAGGTCGATGGCATTTGGTCCACCACAGCACCAAGGGCGACGACCGGCGCCGGCGGCGCGATGCCGCCGCTGGAGCATTTCGTTTGGCAGCGACCACAAGCGCCACGAAAAAGCGATAAAGCCACCCGTGCCGGCCTCGCGCGGCCGGCACGGGTGGGATGAAACGCCTCGTGCAATTGTAACGCGATGATAGGACGGCCACCAAGCCAGTCAAGCCGTTTCGGCCATCACCGCTTCCGCCGGCTGGCACAGGGTGCCTTTTGGGCACCGCGTTTTTACGGCACCAGAGGAACAGGGCAACTCGCAACGCGTGGCCGCCGGGGGACAGTGGCTACTGGGCCCGAGGGCTTGGCAAAGCACGCGTTTTTTCCGGCGCGGCGACCCAAACCGCATTCACGGGGCAGCTTGGCTGTGTAAATGGTCGAATGGCTGGAAAAGGGAGAAAGGAAAGGGGGGCTCGACCAAGCGGGCCGGACGTCAAGGCGTTGCCGCGGGGGCGTCGCTCTTGAGTACGGCGTGCGTGACCAGCAGGTAGTTCAGGCCGCGAAATTCGGTGACCTCGCCGCTTACGCTCCAGAGGCTTTCTTCGCCAGTGGCCGTAATCTGATTGACGATTCGCTCCAGATTCAGGTTTTCCAACGCGATCAGTCGGCGCGAACCGTCGATGGTGTGGAACGCCACGCGATCGCCCGCCAGGCGGAAGTAGCCGCGCTGCGCGGCCAGGCGACTGCCCTCGCGCAGTCGCGTTTCGGGCGGCAATTGTTTCAGATCGACCGGAGGGGCGGGCGTGGAGGAAGCAACCGATTGTCCGGCAACGTGGTGTGGCTGAATGCCCGAGACCAACAGCAGCAGCGTGGCCAGCGCGCTCCACAACAGGTATCGGGCCGTTCGCACGGCGCTTGGCCCCGATGCGCGTGGCCTAGTAGCAGGCCGGTTGTAGGATCGCGGGCCCTTATGATGTTGGGCCGCGACTGGTTTGGTTGGTCGATCCATGCGTTGGCATCCTCGCAACAGCGGCAGAGTCGTGCGGAAGTCGTGACGCTTCGCGCGCACCGGGGGTACCGGGCTGAAACACGAAGCCCGACTACGAAACCCTAGTTTCGGCCGGCTGACTGGCAAATCGGGCTTCTTTCCGTGCTGTCGCTACGATCGCTACAACCCAACTACCCGTCGCCCGACCGGCGAGATGGAAAGGGGGCATCTGCGGCGTGGTGCTGCCGCTCCGATGGACGTGGCATCGGGGCAACATCGTTTCGTTGTGACAACAGCCATCGTTGCGTTTCGACGAAGTCCGTCGCTGCAACCACGGGCTATGACACGCGTGCTAAGTGCCGAGCAGATCGTGCCTTGCAAGCGGTGGTGGCGTGTGGTTCCCACAGCAGCCGGCGCGCGATTTGCCTTTCGTTCGACGCACCGCACCAACGCGACACGCACCTGGGGAAAGGCACCGGCGATGACAAACCACGATCAACCCACCCGCCAACACACTTTCGCACAGCAGCCACCGGCACAACGAGCAAACGACCTGATGCGTCGGTTGGCTATCGTGGCATGCATGGCCTTGGCAACGGTTCGCGTGGCGGACCGGCAAGTCGAGGCGGCCGAGGTTGTTTTGAACAACGGCCAAACGCTCGTGGCCACGATCGACCCACGCACCGACGACAAGCACCTGTGGCTGCGCTACGAAGGCCAGAGCATGACGATCCGACGCCCGGTGGCCTGGAACCGTGTTGCCGGACTAACGGTGGCCGGGCACCACTACGATCGCCAAACGGCACGCGAGGCGGCTATGGCACACGCCGAGCCCGAGATGGCCCGTCGGACCCGACGCGCAGGGAAAACCGTTTTGCCGCCAAAGGGTTCGCCCGAATGGGCGGGCTTGAAGGCCAAGGGCAACACCATGGCCGATTGGGCCCGAGGCGCGTTGGGTCTGGAGCCGCGGGTTGTGTCGGTCGAGGCACGCGCGCAGTTGGCCAACTGGGATGCCGACGTCGAGCCCGATGGTCTTGTGGTCGAAGTCACGCCGGTTGCCGCCCAGGGGCAGGCAGCCGCTGTGGATGGCACGGTGGACGTGCAACTGTTCGAGGTGCCCCGTTTTTCCGACTCGCGCCGGGTGCCGCACGTGCGTCAGGGCCGCTGGGTGCGCACCTTCTCGGCCGAGCAGTTGCAGGGCGGCAGCGTGATGTTTCGTCTGCCGTTTCAAGCAAGCAACCCGGCGCTGAGCAACGACATCGCAACACACGGTCTGGTACACGTCCGCCTAAACGTACCGGGGCACGGCACGTTCGAAACCTCGCTGCCCGACGTTCGGTTGCGACCTTACAGCGCGGTGCGCGACCATTTGCAACAGACCACCGGCAGCCGTTATCTGCCCTATGAGCGTCGCGGAAGCGGGCGGTAAGCCGGGCACCGTGCGGGCCAACCGGTGCGGGCAATTGGGTCGTATCGCACAACCGGCCGGTGTGGTCAGAACCGCGAGGCCAACACGGACCGAATTGCGGCGACGCTGGACACAGTTGAATCGCGGGGGACCGACTGGTGCGATCGGATCGTGCGGCCGACCGGTGCGCGGCGATGCGATTCAGGTGTTGAGAGGGTGGTTTTCGAACGCTGGAAGACGAAAATTCTGCGGCTGCCGGATTCCGCGGGCTCGCGGGAGCGTCATCCAGGGTTTTGCTTCAGCGCCAAACTGTGCAGGATGAGCACCGAACCGATGCTCATCAGGCACCAGCCGAGCCACTCGGGCGGTCGGATCACCTTGCGGGCCGGCGGCCCCACGGCGGGCAGCAATCGCGTGGTGTTCGCAGCCCTCGCATGTTTCGAACGTTCGATCAAGAACCGCGTGGCCGGCTCGCTCAGAACCACGCTGTCGACGAGCCGAAACTGAATGCCCAACAGCAGGATCACCAGTCCGGCCATGAAGTATTGATTTCGCGAGATCTCCACGGCAGCGCCTCTTGCGAATTACGTGATCCTTCTTGTTGCTTCTTGCCGCTGCTATAGCGCGCGGCCTACGACGACAGAGCCGCGCCGGCGTGCATCGCGTGCCCGAAGCAGGCAGAAAGCCTGTTTGCCCAAGCGGCCCCATTGGTGTGGTCCGAGGGTGCCGTAAAACACTGGAGCCCGGGCCGCAACCGACCGCTTCGACCATCTCCAGTTATCGAACCCCGCAACGGTTCGGCTTCAAGCAACCGACGCCTCGACCGATCGTGCGGACTTTGGCAGACAGATCGGATTGCACGCGTTGGCCCGACTGCAACGGCCAGGCAAACCGCACCCGGCGCCCCCTCCACACGTGATGACGAAACGCACACCGGAAAAACGGTCCAAAGCACGGATAGCAAAGCGACTTCTCCGGCGAACGCCCTGAGAGGCTCTCACCGCGAACCCACCCAGTGAGACGCGCGAGCGAAGAAGCCTTGGCCGCGCACTGCGGGAGCGGAAAGGAAGGGCCATGCAAACCGCCCAGCATCGCGCACGGGAGGCGATCATGCTCGGGCGATCCGACGAATGGCTCAGAGCGAACCGGCAGAACCTCTGACTCTTGCGAAAAAACCGCTTGTTCGGCTGTTCAGACGCGTTTTGTCCGCTGGTTCTATGCGGCATCGCGGTAGAAATAGCGACGCACCAGCTTCTCGGGCGGGGGGGCCGAACAAAGCGTTGCCACGATGCCGATCGCCAGCGATGCCACGAGCCCCCAAAACACCGGATCGAATCCCCAAGGTCGCAGCGGCCTGAGACTGAACGACGCCGCGCCGTTCCAAACAGCCCAGAGCTGTTGCACCAAGGGAACGGCATAAAGGCTCAAATGGGCGACAAACCCACCCAACATGGCGGCCATGGCACCGGCAAGCGTGACGCGGGGCCAATAGAGCCCCATGGCCACGGGAACCAGAAACGCCGCCGCCAGCCCGCCGCCGGTGTAAACGATGATGTCTTGCAGAAACGTGGGCGGATACAACGCCACGAGCGTGGCACACAAGCCGATTACCAGGGTACAGGCATAGCTGAGCCGCTTGATGGTTTTCTCGCTCGCCTGCGGGTTGATGTTGCGCTGATACAGATCGCGCACCACGGCCGAAGAGATCACAAGCAGGAAACTATCGACCGTCGACATGATGGCCGCAAACGGAGCCGCCACCAAAAGGCCGGCCAGCCACGGCATGCCGGCATTGCTCGTAACACTGACGGCCATGGCCGGCATGATGCGGTCCGACTCTTGATCGAGCCCCGGCAGCAGCACCCGCGCGCAACAAAAAATGACTACCAGCGGGAAATAGATGAGCGTGTAGTAGATCGATACGGTGAAGATGGCGCGGCTCAGGGTAAGCGAGTTTCGAAAGGCCATCAGGCGTACCATATTGCTCGGCTGACCGCTGCCGGAGATGGCCCACATGAAGAAAAATGAGATGGCCAGGCTCATCGGCAGAAAGCCTGCGCCCGACTCGGTGGAAACCTCGGGGCCGGGGCCTGCCAGATAAACGCCGGGGCGATCGTCCGGGTGAATCGGACGCGTGATGCGGGTGATGGTTGCCGTGATCGAACGCGCATGATCGTTGTCGGGCGCGTTGGCCCGGCGCTGGGCGTCTTCGATTTCCTCGGGCGTGGTGGGCGCGAGCAGCCAAACGCCATCGGTTCGGCGCTGGCCAGCGCGGATCGTGGCAAAACGGCCCACCCGCAACCAACGGCTTCCGCCGGGCACGCTGCCCGATGCTCGCACCCAACTGCCGGCCGGCACCACAAGGTTTTCGTCCGGTGGCGAAGGCACCTCGAGGGTGCCAATGGCGCGAACCGGCGGTGTCATGCGGGCCAGGCGCTGGTTGGCGTTCTCCAAGCCGCCCACTTGCCATAGCACCAGCGGCAGCAAGATCAGCACGCCGGCCACCATCACCACGCCCTGCAAGACGTCGGTCCAGACCACGGCGTGAAAACCGCCGTAGGTGGTGTAGAAAACCACGGCCAGCGCGAAGGTGAGCAGGCACACCAGGTAGCCAGGATGCACTTGGGCCAGCGCGGGCACGTCGGCGGTCCAGTGGGCCACCAGGGCGGTGGCTTGCTGAAACAGGGGCACATCGAGCAGCAGCGTACGCAAGATTTCACTGCCCGCTTTGAACTGGGCCACGAGATTGAACGTCATGAAGAAGACGATCAGCAGCATGGCCAATATGCCCAGCCCGGGGCTTTCGAACCGATCGCGCAACACGTCGGGCACGGTGATGGCCCCGGTTTTGCGCGCCACCTGATTCAGGCGCTTTCCGAGCAGGCCCATGGTGCAAATGGGCACAACCATGTAACTGGCGATCCACATGGCCAACACCCACCCGTGCGTGTAAATGAGCGAGGGGAAACCGGTGAAGCTTCCGCCCGACGCACTGGTGGCGGCAAACGTGAGGGCGAACGCCCACACGCCCAAGCTGCGGCTGCCGAGAAAGTATTCGCTGAGAAACGCTTTTTTCTGCAACAGCCGGTTGGAGAACCAGGCCAGCACGAAAACGCCAACCATATAGAGCGCGAACACAACCAGCGCGCTATTGCCCGCGGCGCCGGCAGTGGCCAGCAGTGCGATGCCCCGCGGCCAGGCGATCGGCCCTGCCAGGTAGAACGCTTCGGTCATCGGCGGGCTCCCCCGTCTTCACGCATCGGCGGGCCCCTCGTGCCGGGATCGCTGGCGATTTTCCTCGTCGAGGTCCAATCCTTCGTGCGCCTCGCCCAAGTCGTCGTCGGCCATGAAGAAGAAGCAAAACCAGGCGGCGAACAGATCGGCCACGATCCAGGGCAGGGCAATGCCCAACACGACCCAACGTGGAATGCCCCACCACAAGACGGTGTGTCCCTCGAGCGGGGCATGTCCCCAGCCGAGGTAGACCGTAAGCGACCACACCAGCGCGATCGTCCACACGCTGAGAATCACGATCGCCTCGCGCCGCGCGTGCAAATACACCGGATCGTCGGGCCGGCCGTCGGGCGACTGCTGGGGCGAAGAAGATGGTGACGTGGCTCGGGGCATTGGAGCAGGCTCCAGAACGATTTTTCCCTTCGTTATCCGCTTTTTTGTCCGCCCGAGCCGTTCACGCCACAAGGCGATTTGCCCGGCCGCCGGTTCAGGCGCCCGAAGGCAGAAAAATTGCAGGGGCCGGAATGAGCTGGGCGGACGAGAGGGGAGGGAGGCATTTCAATCGGCTGTATCGGCGCGTGCGGCGGCGAGGTAGCTACGGGCATGCGGTCGCGGCCTCATGGTGGAACATCGTAGGGGCGCTCCGCGCGGCGTGCAACAATCGACCTCCGACGCGGCATCGGCGCGCGGCAGTCCGTTCGACGAGCCGGCGGAACCACGGCCAAGCCCCGCAACCCTCGGCAGAAAAGCATCTTTCGACGCGGCGCACGTGGCCGACTGGCCGCGTTGCCCCCCGGTTTTGCGCGCCACCTGACTTCAGGCGCTTTCCGAGCAGGCCCAAGGGGCAGT
>WGDQ01000888.1 GCA_015493185.1 Planctomycetaceae bacterium | reverse complement strand
GTCTTCTTTGCGATCCAGGATGGACATCTGGTTGTTCCACTGCCGGATCAGACGGCTCTGCTTGACCAACTGCGCGGCCAACTGGCTCTCGGGCGCCAACTGCTGCGCCTTCTTGGCCACAACTTCGGCTTCCGCGAATCGTTGCTCGTCCATGAGTTGGTTGTACTGGTCGACGAGCAGCGCCAGTTTTTCTTGGATCTCGATTTTGACCTGTTGTTCGCGCTCAATCTGCTCGAGCGTTTCGCGATTTTGCTTGTCGAGTTGGATCAACGCTTGATGATCGTTGATGAACCGCTCGACCTCGGCGATATCGCGGTCGACGCGACGCAGCAAAGCCGCCTGGCTGACGGGGTCGACTTGTGCATCTTCCACCATTTTCCGGGCCTCACGCAAGATCGACAGAGCCGTGGCCGGATCTGTTTCGCGCAATCGCTGGGCTTGCTGTTGCCGGCGTGCCAGTTCGGCCGAAAGCTGCCTTGCCGCCAGCTCCAGAGCCGATGTTGTGTCGTCGATCAACGTTTCCGGCGCACGACGTACGGCGCGTTTCATCGTGGCTGGCTGCGCATCACTTGCCAAGGCGTCGTCCGATGGCGTGCCGACGGCGTGCTGCGCATGTTTGCTTTGCGACAACTGGGCGAGATAACTTTCGAGTCGTCGCTGACTGTCTGCGTCGAGCTGCTGGCGCTCTTGGTAGGCTGCAAGCAGCAAGCGAGTGGCTGTGGCGCGATCTCCTTGACGAAGCGCCGCTTCGCCTTGCCGAAGGTTTTGCGCCGCACTGCCGGCCGGGTGGGCGGCGCTATTCTGGGAGGGTGTGGATGACACGGCTTCTTCCTGCGGCGCAACCGTTTCTGGGGCCGCCAGGCCTTGTTCGGCCCTGCTCGGCTCTGGCACGTTGTCAATTGGTCCTGGCACGCTGCCAAGATGGCGCGAACCATCGCTTTGGGGCATGCCGCCACGTTCTGGCGACTGGCCGTTGTTCAATGGGGCCTGAAATGCCGCGGCTTCGACACCGCCGGTGGAAGCGGGGAACGATGCGCTAGCGTCGGACACTCCGGACTGGCGTTCGGTTGGTGGCGACATGGCCGCTGTGTTGCCGGAGAGGCGAGCTCGCTGGAGTTCCAGCAGCACGAGCCACGGTCGGTCGTCGTTGTCGTGATATGCCGCGTTGGGTAGCCGCAGCGCTTCGGCTTGCCGGGCGAAATGCTCGGCCCGGTCGAACTGATTGGCCGCCATTGCCTGACGTGCTTGCCGCAGCAGCGCGAGTACGCGTTGACGCTTGGCTTCATTCGAATCACCGGGGGGTGTCTCGATGGAATCCGCACCGGCTGTTGTCTGGAGGTCGACACGCGCGCCAGCGATCGGCGCCGCGTCGTGCGCGTGGTGCGACGCAGTGTGAGAGGGAATGCCGGCGACGGAAGACATTTCCCGGGCGGTTTGGGGGCCTGGGCGTTGTCCCTTTCGAGCAGCGGCGATCCGTTGCAGCAAATCGTCGGGCTTCAATTCGAACTGATTGAAATCACTCCGTTGCTCCCGGGCCTGAATTGCCAGGCGCTCTGCCTCGTCAAAGTCTCCGTAGGCTAGAAGCGCCTCGGCTTGTCGCACCAGGTGCAATGCCAACTGCCGACGATAGAGTGCCGTTGCCGGCCCGCGTCCTCGTTGTTGTTGAATTTGTTCGTATTGGTTCAGTGCGGCTTCGACCCGCTCGGGCGAATCGTGTGCCGATCGTACCCCAAGCGACTTGGCTTGAGCGGTCAGCGAGCGCGCACGCGGAATATCGCCCACGGCCAATGCCAGACGGGCGGCGTGCAACAAGTTGCGAGGACGTTGCGGTCCGGCTGCACGATGGGCTGTTTGCCGAAGCTGGCCTGGCTGACTTGAAGGCGGTGCATGCAGCGCCTCGATTTTGCCCACCGGGTCGTTGCTGGGTGGCGTGTCGATGATGGGGGTGCGCGCCAGATCGCTTTGCATGGGGGCGCCGGCAGCGTCCGGGGTGGCCAGACGGTTGGGCATCGGTCCGCCAGGCACACGCGTCAATTCGGAATCAGAGGGTGGCGCGAGGGTCGCCCGTTGGGACGATTGCGAGATGCCTGTACGGTCTGGCTCCACGTGCCCGCCGGCTGCCTGGATGTCGGCTAGCAGCTTCTCGGGCGAGTCTTCTTCCGGATCGAACTGAGCACCGAGCTGCTTTGCCTTACGGTACCAATGCTTGGCGGCTGCCAGGTTGTTGCGAGTTAGTTCGCGGCGCCCGTTGAGCACGTACATCTTGGCCCGGCTCTTGTTGTCGTTCAGCACGGCCACGGCCTGATCGACATTGTTGGCCACATCTTGGTCGGCGGCTGAACGCGTGGAGAACGGATCGGATGCCGCCGCGCGATCGTTGGGGCCTTTGCCGGTAAAGCGGTCGAGAATCGTGGTTGCCGAGAAACGCTGACTCGGACGTTTCGGCCCTCGACGCGATTTCAGCTTTTCCAGATCGTGTCGCACCTTTTTGGGCGTGTCGCCCACATACAAGAAGCCATAAGGGGCGCCGATCGCTTCGGCCTGTTCGAGCAGCGACTCGGCCTGCTCAAGCTGGCCTTTTTTCATGGCTTGCCGCGCTTTTTTCAGCAACTGGCTTGTTTTGCGTCGTTGTTGTGAGACGTCCGCACGCTCGCCCTCGGCCTGACCGACGACGGCCACGCGAACCAGATGCATTTCCGTCTGCGATGCGATGGCCGTTCCGGCACTGTAGCCCGACAGCACAATCACGAAAGCCAACAGCTTGCTCGACGAGCGCGACGTCGTTTTCAACGGGAAGCTCCTTTCGAGACCCATGGCTCGCCCTTTTTTTGTGTATCTGGGGGCATGCATGAATCGAGCTGCCACAATGCCGACGAACCGGCACCCTGGCAGGGACGCATTGTGCGTCCACGCGTCTTGGTTTCTTGCTTAGTGGTATGCGGTCTCGGCACGCCGTTGTGAGCGCACAACTGGACAGGCACCGAGTTCGCCAGTCGGGTAGAAGAGTGGCGTGTAAATACTGGCGTGTAGAAACGGGGTCAAGGCCAGTTAGCGAAGAAATCCAACGCGCATCGCGGCATGCCGTGCATCTTGGAAAAACAGAGAAACGGCGCAGCGGCAATGCGTTGGAATCTGCCGCGCGTTCCCGAAAGATGTGGGGGGTGAAGTTTGCGCAGGTAGCCGGTTTCGGCTGCTTGAAGAGGATAGGGCGCGACTACATCCGCTCGCGGTGCCGCGTGGCGCAGCAGCAAGATCGTGGCTGTTGTAGCGCACGAACCGTTGGAGGACCGGCCTGAAAAGAAAAGGACAGAAAACTGCGGTGAGGCCTTAGCGAGAGCGCCTTCGCGGACTGCGACGGTTGTTGCGGTTATTGGCGTCGTTTTTGAGCCTGCTACTGCCCAAACCTCCGCCGCGCGATCCGCGACTTCGCGCGCTGCCAAACGGCTCGTCGTCGAACGGCCTGTTGTCGGAAGCAGGTCCGGATGAGCTTTCTTCTTCGGAGAGCGCCGCCAGGGCCGCCTCGTACAGCGGTTTGTCTTTTTTCTGCGTGCGCACTTCCAGATGCCCATCGGGTGAAAAGAAAAGCGCCTCCGAGGGACGTTTCAGTCGCCGCTGTTTGGGCGAGGCGTCGCCTCCGACGAGATCAACCACCAAATAGTCTGTTTGGAATGTCAGTTCAGGCAGAATCTCAGGGTCGTTCTGCAAACCGTTGCTGACTTGAACGTCTTCGAATCGGACATTGGCGGTTTGGCCGCGAACCACTTCGCCTTCGTGCCGGGCGATCGCTCCCGTTTCGGCAACAAAGTGTTCGAACACGACTTTCAGCTTCGATTCGTTGCGACCACTAGCGGCAATGGCCGGGCCAATCAGCAGGTTGTCGTCGCGAGGAACGACGACGACGGGGCTTGGCTCGCTCCAATCGGTAAGCCGCAGTTCTTTTTCAGCAAGCTCGGGCCGTTCGAGATACTGCGGTGCGATGTCCTTATTCGGGTTCACGAGCGCTAGTCGCACTCGATAGCGGTATCGTTTCCCCGGTGCAACGGAAAAGTCGAAAAAGCGGAACAGCCGTACGCCGGGATCGTCTTCCTCAAGGGGACGGTCTTCGTCTTCTTCACGATCCGGGTCGATCTCGATGTCGAGCGGTCGGTTGTCGTCGGTCGGGTCTTTCTCAGCCAGTCTGTAGTCGAGGCGGCTGCGCGGCGCGTTTGGCGAATCGTCGGGCAACGGAAGCTGCGAATGCGTGACTTCGCTACCCCATTCTCGCCCCACGAGCGGCCCGAGTGGATAGACCAACTCCTTGAGGACGTAACGGTGATCGACCAACTCCGTGCCGCGTTGATCCCATTCCTTCGGATACGTGAAGTGTTCTCCGTCGCGTCCGGCACCCACTCGAACCCACTTGAGCTGGTCCGTGTTGTTCTCATCAGTCACTTCGGCACGCTCGACGAGGTAGCCCACATATTGGGGC
>WGDQ01000887.1 GCA_015493185.1 Planctomycetaceae bacterium | reverse complement strand
TGCCAACCCTATTGCACAAGAGATAAGCTAGAAGGGGCGGCTTCGTGGCCGTGTGGCTTTGCTGCGCTGCTTCGTCGTGGCCGCACACGACTCCCGCTTGCGTGCGGCGGCTCGTCCGCTCGGCCTGCCGCCTGACCCGCCGCTTCCCACCACCTGCCCATTCATGCCCGTTGAAGAAAGCACCTTCGCACCGTGATAGAACCTGCCCAGGGTGGAGACACGCCGTTTTCGGTTCGCTTCGTGCATCGCGTTCGCTTCACACGCAACGTGCTCGAAACGGACCAGCATGTACTCGTCGACTTGCTAACGCCTTCTGAAGGGCAACCGGCCCGGGTCCAATTCTGGCTCGATGAGCAACTGCATCGGGCGCGCCCGGAGCTGGCGCACCGGCTCCGATCGTTGGCCGACGCCCAACCTAGCTCGAGGTTGGTGCGCGTGAGCAACGTTCAGATCGTGCCGGGCGGAGAGCCGATCAAAAACGACATTCACATCATCGAACGGATCTTGAAGGTATTTCATGCCGCGCGGCTCGATCGTCGTAGCTACGTTGTGGTGATCGGTGGCGGCGCCGTGCTCGACGCCGTCGGATTCGCCGCGGCAATCGCGCATCGTGGGCTTCGTCTGGTACGGCTGCCGAGCACCACGTTGGCGCAGGCCGACTCGGGCATCGGTGTGAAAAACGCCGTCAACCTCTTCGATAAAAAGAACTGGATCGGCAGCTTCGCCGTGCCGTGGGCCGTCGTCAACGATGCCGATTTGCTCGAAACGCTCTCCGACCGCGACTTTCGCGCTGGCTTTTCCGAGGCGGTGAAGGTCGCCCTGCTGAAAGACGCGGCGTTCTTCAAACGGCTTTGCCGTCGGGCGAAGGCGATTGGCCAACGCAACATGAACGTGGCGCTTCCTGCCATCCGTCGCTCGGCTGAGTGGCATTTGCAGCACATCACCGCCGGCGGCGATCCGTTCGAAATGCTCGAGGCGCGACCGCTGGATTTCGGCCACTGGTCGGCGCACCGGCTCGAAGCGCTGAGCGAGTTCGAAATACGTCATGGCGAAGCCGTGGCCATCGGTGTCGCCATCGATGCCGTGTATTCGTCGCTCGTGCACGGCTTTCCGCAACAGGCCGCGCGGCGTGTGCTCGGCTGCCTGGCCGATATGGGCTTCCGGCTCGATGCGCCCTCTCTGCACGACGCCTCGCTGTTCGACGGTCTGGAAGAATTTCGCCAGCACTTGGGTGGCCGGTTAACGCTCACCATGCTGCGCGACGTTGGTCAGCCGATCGATGTGCATCACGTGCAACGCCGCCAGATGCGACGCGCGATTCGCATTGTTTCGCGGTTTGCGCATCGCCGTGCCAATCAAGAGCGTTTCGGAACGGAATAACGCACCGCCGCGCCCTGCCGCGTGCCACGGCCAACGAAACCCCGAACGCGCAGGCGACACGGAGTCGCCGCGGCCGGTTTTGCCGGGCAGTCGGACAGTTTGTGCGCACTTCTCGCCGGCCAGCCCTAGTTCATGCACGCTACGGGTCTGTTTCCTGTTGTCTACTTGTCTACCGGGCTGTTTCCTGCTGTCGCTGCCCGCCCTTGGGCGGTAGAATCGAGGCCGCACCCCCGCCAAACGGGTATCATGTGTTCCTTGCCAACGCGTTGATGCCCTGCTTGGCTAGCGTTGGTGACCTTGAGCAGATCGGGGGGCTCTTCCTGTTTCAAAGCTCGATTGTCGGATCGATCGGTTCGCTTCCATATCGATCGCTGCTCGATCGAAGGTTCTTCGACACCCAAGCGTTGAAGTGCACTGCTCCATGGCAAACGAAACGGCAACCTGGTCGGTCGGAGTCGAGTATGCCGCGCTCAGCGATATCGGACTTCGCCGACTGAACAATCAGGATGCCGTGCGAGCGGTGATCGCGCCCAACGAGCAGCAGTGGCGTGCTCGCGGACATCTGTTCATCGTTGCCGACGGAATGGGCGCCCACGCAGCCGGCGAGCTGGCCAGCAAAATGGCGGTCGACATCATCGCGCACGAGTATCTCAAACAGCTTGATCAGTCGCCCCCGCTGGCGCTTCGCGAGGCCTTTGAAGAAGCCAACCGGCGCATCCACGCGCATGGGCAAGACAATCTCGAATTCCGCGGCATGGGTACGACCGCTTCGGCCCTGGTGTTGCTGCCCGAAGGGGCCCTGATCGCGCATGTGGGCGATAGTCGTGTGTATCGCCTGCGGGAAAACCAGCTCGAACAGCTCACGTTCGATCACAGCCTGGTGTGGGAACTCATGCACAGCGGCGACATGCGGCCGCAGGAAGTGCCTGAGTTCGTGCCCAAAAACATCATCACCCGATCGTTGGGCCCCAACGCGCAGGTGCGCGTCGATCTGGAAGGCCCGTTTCCGGTGCGCGAAAACGATGCCTTCATTCTTTGCAGCGATGGTTTGAGCGGTCCGCTGAGCGATGCGGAAATCGGCATTCTCGCCGCGTACCTGCCGCCCAGCGAAGCAGCGCAGGCACTGATCGATTGGGCCAATTTGCACGGCGGCCCCGACAACATTTCAGTGATTGTCGCCCGCGCGACGCGCGCCATGAATGCTCCGGTCGGCGCGGCATCGTTGCATCTTCCACCGCCGCCGAGTAATGCGGCAGGCACCACATCGCGGCAGCCAACTATCGCCATTTTTTGGGGCGGTGCATTGCTGCTGTTGCTCTTGGCCGGCATGCTCGGTGTGGCGGGCCTGATGGTTCCCGCCGCTGCGGCAGCGGTGCTGGCTTTAGTGGACGCCGTTGTGGCCCTGTTGATGATGGCCACCCGCGGCGCCGCAGGCCGCGGAGCTTCGACCGACGTGCAACGTTTCGGCAAAGGCCCCTACCGCTCGCTGGTCGTGGAACCCACCCCCGATTTGATCCAACGTTTGGCGCAAACCGTGCACGAGCTTCGCGAAGCGGGCCTGGAAGGCCAATGGAATCTTGATTGGGACCGCTTCGACCGGCTCGAACACTCGGCGGCCGATGCGGTTCGCATGCAGCGATTCGACCAGGCCGTTCGCGACTATGCCCATGCCATGAGCTTCATGATGGATCAGGTGCGCCGCAACGCTCCCAAGAAAAAGGCATCGGACCCAAGCACATGAAAAACACACTGGGCGCCGGCGGCAGTGTCGGCCGTCGTGTGGCTTAGCTCGCAGCGGCAGCCTCTACTGATGCGAGGGCGGCGCGGCGGCCGTCGGATGACCAGGATCGGGACGCACCGGATCCATTTCACCGGGCAACACCAGCGGGCGTAATTGCAAATACTCGGGATGTTCGTCGAGCCAGCCGATGGCTTCTTCCCGACCGCGGTCCCAACGCACTCCTCCACCTTCGCCGACAAATTCGACCATATTGCGGTCGATCGTCGCCGATAATCGTGCCACCGCCGTGTCGCAATAGCGGTACGCCGTGGCGGCCTTCAGAATTCGATTGCGCCGATCGTCGAGCAGCGGCCGCCAATACGGAATCCGATTGATCGTGTACCGATTCGTCACTCCGGTTACCAGCGCTTCGTAACGTTGTTGGTCGGCCTG
>WGDQ01000886.1 GCA_015493185.1 Planctomycetaceae bacterium | reverse complement strand
CTATGGCACACAGTCAGGCCTCGGCGGCCGCATCTTCCGCGTCGATCCCATCAGCGGAAGTCAGACCGTCATCTCCCAAGGGGGAGGATTTGACGATCCCTTTGGAATTGCGATCGATAGCAACGGAGATTTGATCGTCACCGACTATGGCACACAGTCAGGCCTCGGCGGTCGCATCTTCCGCGTCGATCCCATCAGCGGAAGTCAGACCGTCATCTCCCAAGGGGGAGGATTTGACGATCCAGCCGGCATTGCGATCGATAGCAACGGAGACTTGATCGTCGCCGACTATGGCACACAGTCAGGCCTCGGCGGCCGCATCTTCCGCGTCGATCCCATCAGTGGAAGTCAGACCGTCATCTCCCAAGGGGGAGGATTCGACGATCCAGCCGGCATCGCGATCGATGCCAATGGAGATTTGATCGTCACCGACTATGGCACACAGCTCGGCCTCGACGGTCGCATCTTCCGCGTTGATCCCATCAGTGGAAGTCAGACCGTCATCTCCCAAGGAGGGTACCTCGTCGATCCTATTGGCATCGCAATCGTACCAGCCCCAGCCGTGCCAGAGCCAAGCTCATGGGTCATGATGATCGCAGGATTGGCGAGCGCAGTAGGGTATGGTTGGCAACGTCGAAAAACGCGGGGAACCCGCTAGAGGCTGCCATGCATGCTCGGCAATGGTGAAGCGTTGCACCTGTTGACAAGCGTGCCGGAACCGAGCAGCGCAGTGCTGGCCGCTATGTGCGCTCTGGCACTGGCCGGTTGGGCACGCCGCAGGAAGCGATAACTTCTCTCTCGCAGCATTCCATCGATAGCCCGAGGACCGATGGCAACCTCTTGCTGGGTTGGTCGCCCCATCGGTCCTCGGGCGGATGGGCCGCCCATGCGGTGTTGGGCCACAGCGAGCCGTACAGGTCGGGGAATCGTTTCCCCTCGTCTCTCACACCCCGCAGCAAGGTCACAAAAACGCGTGGTCAGAGGAGTAAGGAGCCAGACACGATGCCGACACGGGTAGAAACGAACGACCTCTTCGACATTGACGAGTGCTCTTTCGTCTTTCGCATTCAGAAGCGGCACCATGCGTCGCAACAGCGCCGACGCCGGTATTGCCGGCGCCGGAGTACTGCATCGAATCGCGTACGCACGCGCCACGATGGCTTTCACCGACGGCGACGCTATCGGCATGGTTTGTAACGGTCGGTTTGCACCCACCGGAAACGGTAACTCCGCTTCGCCGCCCCCACGCACCCGACAATCTTAAGACAAAACGATCTCGGGCAGCGTCTGGTTGCCGCACATATGAGCGAAGGGAAAAACGGCCTTTCTCCCTACTCCGCGTAGAACGCCCAATCTTTTTCGGTTCTTTTTCTTTGACTACTCGGCTGTCTTTGCCCACGTCGGGCTGGATGCCGATTCATTTTTCACACGTGCTACGGGCAAATGGCCACCATGTGCGAAAAAATAGACGGCCATTTTTTCGCCAGAATTCTTACACCGCCGGGAAAAGACGATCGCATCGCCACGACGCATCGCAAAACGTGCGACTGTGCACAAAATAGGTAGTGCCGCACAACCTTTTTCCAACCGTTTACGTGCGGTTCATACCGCATTTTTTCATTTTTGGGGAAGGGCCAATTCGCCTTGTCGCGGTGGGGGGCTTCGGGTATTTCTACGCGGCCCACTCGTGTGGCATTGTTGATGACCGGTACGGCGGTCGACGCCGCCTTACGGCACAACGGGCCCTCGACGGGTAAAAGCAGGTATCGCGTTCGCGCCTTCGGGTCGCGGCGTGCTCGAGCAACCACCACGCTGCTCGGTCCGATTGGCCGCGGCGTTTTGTTGCCTTCCCGTGGCACGCAACCACGAGGCGCGATCCAAACGCGATGCTGGAGATACTGGCTGCCGGTTCTTCGGCCAGGGTCTCTTGCGCGATGCACCTTTCCCAACGCTTCCAAGTCCATCAGCCCTGACGGAACGAGCCCTGAATGGCCTGCGCTCGATTCGCCTCCGCAAAGCGCCGCCGTGGTTTGCAACGCCTGGTGCCGGCGTTGTTTCTGTTAGGACTCGCCGCGCCAACCGCAATTGGCGATGGTGCGCACGGCCCGCAGTTGGCGGCGCCCAAGCGATCGCGCCCCGCGGAACCGATTGGACCCGGCTACGTTGCCAAGGGCGACCAGGGGCCGTTGGTGGTCGATGTCCGCATCGAGGGGCTCGACGACGAGCATGTGGAAAAAGTGAAGAGCGAAATCCGCACGCGGGCGGGCCGGCCTCTTAACGAAAAGCTGGTGGAAGACGACGTGCGGCGCTTGAACGCCACGCGCATGTTTCTCGACGTACGGCCCATGTATCACGAGGTGCCCGGAGGGGTGGCCGTGGTTTTCCACGTGGTCGAACGCCCGATATTGCACTACGTG
>WGDQ01000885.1 GCA_015493185.1 Planctomycetaceae bacterium | reverse complement strand
GCGAGTGGCCAAAATGCGGACCACACTGCCCGGTTCGCCCGTGCCGTTGAATGCCGGTTGATTGATGTTCGTGATGCCGTCGTTGTCGAACATGCCCGAATCGCTCGATGGCAACAGCGATGGGGCGCTTCCACCCGCCGGGGCCGTGGTGTCGATCGTCAAGAACAGCGGTGGGCTGAATGTCGAGCGGCCGTCCTTTTGATTGTTCTGAAGGTCGAATACGCGAGCTGCGGCCGTGATGATGTTCAAGCCCTCGACCTGCGGCGGGGCATCGGGCAGCGTGAACGTGAACAGCGTGTTGTTCGAGCCCGGCAGTGGTGTGGCAAATCCCAGCGACTGGCCGAAAGCAAACACCTCGACTGCCACCCCGGGCAGGTTGGCGGCTACCTCGGCCGGTGTGAGTACATTGATCTCTGGAATGCCGTTTCCGTCTGTGTCCGCAAAGCTGCTTAGATCAGCGGTGATATAGAGCTGGGCCGTTGCATTGCTCGTTACATTGTCGAACGGCGAAGTTCCCGTGTCGTCGGCCGGATTCAAATTGATTGCGATGGGTGCCGGCACGGCGAAGTTTTCGATTTCTAAATCGTAAATGTTCGTCGCGCCACCAAAGCCGAACACCTCGAGCGTGTAGCGCTGTTGACCAACGACCGGCACGATGATCTGTTCGTTGTCGTCTGTCGAAGCCGAGCTGGCGATCACGTTGCCATCGCTGTCAAACAATTGCATGTCGAGATCGCCCAACGTGTTGTCAAACAGCGCGTTGATCACCAGCTTGCCGGTTTCGTTGGCCGTGATTTCGAAGAAGTCGACGTCAGTGGCGTTGTGAATGGTCAGGTCGTTCAGCGTCACCGCGGGCACCGAACCGATTTGCGTAGCCGTGGCAAGCGTGTTGTTGGGTTCGTAGGCGTCGGGAAACGCCGCTGCCAGGGAATACGTGGCCACCATGATCTGGTCGGTGCCGCCGACACTGGTCTGAGTCCAACTGGCGTAACCCACGCCATCGGCCGCGGCCACCTGAATGTAGTCGCCGATAAACGTATTCGGGCCGCCCGAATCCGGATCGAACGAAGAGCCGGGAATCTGGAAGTCGGGGCTGAAGGTCTCACCGCCATCGAAGCTGACGGTGGCGAACACGGCCAACGTCGGGTCGGTCACATCCGTGGCCAACCGCTCGTCGTACCAAATCACCGTGATGTTGCCCGTCTCGTCGACACCGATCGACGGCATAAACTGGCTGAGTGTTCCCCCGTCGTCGTTCAGCACCGTTGGCACCGACCAGGTGACGCCCCCGTCGGTCGACCGTGAAAACATCACGTCGGCCCCGTCGCCGGCGGTTGTGCCATCCGGATCGGTGGCCCACACGGCATACACATAGCCCGGACGCCACGGATCGGCCTCGATGTCGAGCTGTGTTCGCGACACGACCTTGAAGTTCTGATTCGGCAGGTTTGGCTGTCCGCCGGCATCATGTTCCAGAAGCGTGGCATCGAGCCCCGGCGTGCCCTGAGCTGCCGAAACCAGTACCGGCGCACCGAACGTCACGCCGCCATCAGTCGACTTGGCGACCTCGATCTGGCCCGATGTTCCGGCCGCGTTGCTGTTGCCCCGCCACAGGCCCACGTACACTTCACCGTTGGGGCCCACTTCCGGATCGGCAGCCGACACGGTATTAAAGCCGCCGGGTCCAGTGATCACCGCGGGCGCGGAAAATGTCGCCCCGTTGTCGATTGAACGCGAAAAAAGAATCTGCTCGGCGTTCAGTTCCCGCCAGGCCACATAAACGTTGTCGCGAAAGGGGCTGGTTACGAAATAATCGGCGGCGATCAGTTCTTTGTCGTCGTCATCACCGGTGTTCGCCCCGTTATCGGGATTGCTGATCACCAATTGATTCGCGGCGAAGTTCTGCGCCGTGAAGTTGGTGTTGGAAACACCGATGTCCAGGTCGGCCGGCACGCCGGCGTCGGGCAGCAAGTAAGAAAAGAAGATTCGACCCGCCGAATCGACTGCCAGGCCTGGGTCGCCGCCATAGTTGGCCGGCACGGCACCGGCCGTGAACGTTTCTCCCCGATCGGTCGAGAACGAAACACCGAAGTTGTACCCAACCACTACGTTGTCGGGGTTGGCCGGATCCACGGTAATGAACGGTTCGGTGCCACTGCCGATCGTCACCGCCAATAGCCGACGCTCTTCCAACGGCTCGATACGCCCGCACCGGCTGCGCAGCGAGCTTGCCGTGCGCAAACGGTGGCGAAATACACGTGAAGCTCGTTCCCGGTGACGACGGTGCGACTGGCCAAACATGATTAGAAACCCCGGCTGTTTTAGAAGGTGTAAACGTTCGCTCCCCACGCGCAGGTTGTGTGGTGCGTTTGGAGGCCCGATCGCGCGTAAGGTGAGAGTGGAATCGAATGAACTTCAAAAGACACAAAAGACGCAGCTAGCATGGGAACGCGGGCCGAGTGGATAAGATGGTAAGTGCGGATAGGATGCGCAGTCAAGGAAAGCATGGTCGATTTGTCGGAAATTGTTGTTGAGGTGAACTCGACAGACCTTTCGCCGCGCCGTGCGCCGAGGCTCATGTCTCGCCCGGAAGCGGTGAACAGGGCGAGCCGGAGAAGACGAAGCACTGCCGATTCCAACCTTTCGGCTGTCGGCCTAGTGCGGAAAAACAGATGCAAAGCAAGCGAGCATCAGAGGGGCACGCGGGACGGTGTTGGCGAGAATAACGTCAGCCGAAGCAAGACAACCCCGGCTCTCAACCAAGTGGGCCGGTCCCTCGTTCTCTTCGAGGGGCGGCCCTCTATCCCCCAATTCAGCCGGTGCCTGGTTGAGCTGAAGAATGCGAAACCGCTGGCCATCG
>WGDQ01000884.1 GCA_015493185.1 Planctomycetaceae bacterium | reverse complement strand
TCTCGAGGCTGCTGCAATCGCCTTTCGGGGCCTTTGCTGAATGCCTTGATGGGCTACGTAGCCGAACTGTCGAGGCGCATTGTCGGCACAGAGGGCTGCCCATCGTCCCTGCACATCGTTCAGTCGCACGACGCTTATGACTAAATCATCGCCTGCATCGTCGACCAACGGTCGTAAGGATGCAACCGCCGAGACGACAGCACTCGAGCAGCGGATATTGAAGATCGTCAATCGCCCCGACTATCAGCCCGTGAAACCCCGGGTGATTGCCAAGCGGCTCGGGCTGCCGAAAGACGAAGTAAAAACGTTGCGAAGGCTGATCAAGCAGATGGCCAAGCAAGGCAAGGTGCATTGGGGCGCCAGCCATTTGGTGCGACCTGCCTCGGCGCAGCCGCACGATCGGGTGACCGGCGTGTTTCAGCGCAAAGAGGGAGGTTTTGGCTTCGTGCGGCCCAGCGTGAAGGCGGGCAACGAGGCATTTCAGCAGGACATTTACATTGCCCCTGAAAACGCAGGCGATGCGGCCAGCGGCGACGTGGTTCTCGTGAAACTCCGCAAACGCCGCGGTCGGCGCGGCCGGCCCGAGGGTGTGATTCTCGATGTGATTCAGCGCGAGACGCACCGCTTTGTGGGCACGTACTTCGAGTCGGCCGGCTTGGGCATGGTGCAGGTCGACGGTGGTATCTTTTCGCAGCCCATCGTGGTTGGCGACCCCGGCGCCAAGGGCGCGCGGCCCAACGACAAGGTCGTGTTCGAAATGGTCCGTTTTCCCACCGCTTACCACGGTGGCGAAGGCGTGATTGTCGAGGTGTTGGGGCAGCGTGGCGAACCGGGTGTCGATACGCTTTCCATCATTCACGAATTCGGTTTGCCCGACGAGTTTCCGGAAGACGTGGTGCAGGCCTCGCGGGAGGTGGCAGAGCAGTTCGACGAGAACGATTTGTCGGGGCGCGTGGATTTGACCGACACCACCGTGATTACGATCGACCCAGTCGATGCACGCGACTTCGACGATGCGATATCGCTCGAACGGCTCGACAACGGACACTGGCTCTTGGGCGTGCACATTGCCGATGTGGCGCACTTCGTAACCCCCGGTTCGCCGCTGGACCGCGAAGCGCACGATCGGGCAACCAGTGTTTACCTGCCCGACCGCGTGCTGCCCATGTTGCCCGAGATCATTTCCAACTCGCTGGCCAGTTTGCAGCCCGATCGGGTGCGATACACGAAGACGGCGTTTCTGGAGTTTACGCCCGAGGGCGTGCGGGTGGATGTGAAACTGCACCGGGCGGCGATTCGCAGCAATCGGCGTTTTACGTACGAAGAGGTAGACGACTACCTGGCGCACCGCCAAAAGTGGAAGAAGCGGCTCGATCCCGACGTGCATGCGTTGTTGGGACGCATGCACGAGCTGGCCATGATCTTGCGTCGCCGTCGGTTCCAGCGGGGGGCACTCGAGCTTTCCATGCGCGAAGTGAAGGTAGACCTGGACGAGAATGGACAGGTTTGCGGCGCGCACGTGGTGGAGAACACCGAAAGCCACCAGATCATCGAAGAGTTCATGTTGGCGGCCAACGAGGCCGTGGCCACCACGTTGGTTGAGGCGGGCTTCGATATTTTGCGGCGAATTCACGAGCCGCCCGATCCGCGAAAGCTGCAAGCCCTGACCGAGTTTGTCACCGAGCTTGGTTTCAAGGTCGGCAATTTGCAAGACCGCTTCGAGTTGCAACGCCTGCTGAAAGAGGTGCACGGCAAGCCCGAGGAGCACGCGGTGAACTACGCCGTGTTGCGCAGCCTACAGCGGGCCGTTTACAGTCCGGTGGAGGAAGGACACTACGCACTGGCCAGCGATTGCTATTGCCACTTCACCTCGCCGATTCGGCGCTATCCGGACCTGACAATTCACCGTGCGGTCGATGCCTTGCTCAGTGGTAAGCGGCCGGCCCTGACATTCGACGATCTGGTGCCGCTGGGCGAGCATTGCTCGCAACGCGAGCAGCGTGCCGAATCGGCTGAGCGCGAACTTACCAAGGTGAAGCTGCTCAGCTATCTCAGCACCCGCATCGGCGAAGAGATGGACGCCATCATCACCGGCGTGGTCGATTTCGGGTTGTTTGCCATGGGAATCGACATGCCGGCCGAGGGGCTGATTCACGTGGAGTCGCTCACCGACGATTATTACCGTTACGATCGCGCGGCGCATACGCTCACCGGTTACCGATCGGGCAACGTGTACCGTTTGGGCGATCGAGTGCGCGTCGTGGTTGCCCGGGTCGATCTTGACCGGCGGGAGCTCGATTTCCGAATTGTCGAGAAAGCGCCGACACGGGGGACGGCCACCTCGCGCGGCACACGTGGCTCGACGACCGCAACCGATTCGACCCGCGGGCGACAGCGTAGCCGTAGTGCGACCACAGGATCGTCAAGGCGTGGTGCGGCAAAAGTGCGTCCGGCTTCGCGGACGGCATCGGAGGCGAGAGCGAAGGGGGCGAAGAAAACAAAGGGCGGCGATTCCGACCCGGCACCGTCAACATCGTCTGCGGCCTCGTCGAAGGGGGGGAAGAAGAAAAAAACTTCTTCTTCGTCGCGCAGCAAGCGGACGAGTTCCACAGGGGCTAAAAAGACGAAGGCCAAAAAAACGACAAAGGCCAAAAAGAAAGCGTCCGGAACGA
>WGDQ01000883.1 GCA_015493185.1 Planctomycetaceae bacterium | reverse complement strand
GCGCTGCAGCAATCATCACTCTTCGCAAAATCATTGATTCAGGATTTCCTAAAAACATGTCTTCTCACGTTGAGTTGCTGAACGAAGCAGTGGCGCTGCATCAGGCTGGACGCCTCGACGATGCGGAGGCGGGCTACCGAAAGGTACTAGCCGCCTCGCCGCAAAATGCCGACGCCCTGCACCTGTTGGGGGTGCTTGAAATCCAGCGTGGGAATTACGCCGATGCAATCCCATTGATCCAACAGGCCATCGCCCAAAACAATTCGGCGTGGTCATATCACAGCAACCTGGCCTATGCCCTCCAAGAGGCGAATCGTCTTGACGAAGCCATCGCAAGCTATCAGCAGGCCGTGATGCTTGCCCCTTTTTCTGCTTCGCTTTATAGCAATCTTGCTACCGCGTATGAGCAACAGGGCAATTATGAAGAAGCCGAGCTTCATTACTTAAAGGCGTTGGAGATCGATCCTGGCTATGCAGAAGCCCATTACAATTTGGGCAATTTGCGTCGCAAGCAGCAACGCTATGACGATGCTATCCGGTGCTATGAGCAAGCAGTCCGTTGTCGTCCAGATTACAGCGAGGCTCATGCCAATCTCGCGAATCTGTTACAAGACCAAGGACAAACCGAGGAGTCCATTCGTAGCTATCACTGGGCGATCGAGGCCAACCCGACGAACGTTGAAGCTCACTACAATTTAGGGCGAGCGCTCAAAGCCCTTGGCCGTTTTGATGAGGCACTAGCCGCCTACGACCGTGCAATCGAACTGCGTCCCGACTATGCCGAAGCGCACAATGCCCGCGGTCTGCTGTTGCTTCGACTGGGCAACTTTGCCGAAGGCTGGCCCGAATACGAATGGCGATGGCGCAAAGTCGACGCAACCCCGCTACGCGAACTGCCCTACCCGCTGTGGCAAGGAGAATCCTTGGCCGACAAAACCTTGTTCGTTTACAGCGAGCAAGGAATCGGCGATGAAATCATGTTCGGCTCTTGTCTACCGGATGTGGTCGATGCGGCCAATCACTGCATTATCGAGTGCGACGAGCGATTGGTTCCGCTGTTTCAGCGGTCGTTTCCCACGACAACAGTGCACGCTCGAGAGGGTTGGTCGCAGCATGCCTGGCTTGCTGAATGCCCAACCGTCCACTATCAGGTTCCGGTGGGTAATCTGCCTCGATATCTGCGAGCCGATCTGGCAAGCTTCCCGCAGCGTGAAAGTTTCCTCCGCGCTGACAGGCAGCGTATCGAGCACTGGCGTCGTCGGCTAACGGCGCTTGGCGAGGGCTTGAAAATCGGCATCTGTTGGCGCGGCCGACGCGACGACGAACAAAAGCGAGACCGCTCGACCGACTTGCGTGAGTGGACTTCTTTGCTAAAGACCGAAGGGCTGCAATTCGTCAGCCTGCAATATGGCCCCTGCAATGACGAACTGACCGAAGTTTGCAACGCCTCGAATGTTGAAATTCATCGCTGGGACGACCTGAATCCCGACGTCGATATTGACGAACTCGCCGCACTGATGTCGAGCCTTGACCTGATCATCACGGTGGGCAACACGACAGCCCATTTGGCTGGTGCGCTGGGCTTAAACGTATGGACACTGCTTTCCGTATCGCCCAGTTGGCGGTGGATGGAAGATCGCGCAGATTCTCCCTGGTATCCGCGCATGCGGCTTTTCCGCCAAACAACCAAGGGCAACTGGTCTGATGTATTCCAACAGGTCATCCACGAACTCCGGCAACACCCTAACATATCTTCGCACGCGTCGCCGCCCGAACGGTTGCAGCCAAAGCACCCAGCACTTCAAGAGTTCGAATCGCAAGCGGCCGAAAAGCCCGCAACCGAAGCTAACAATTCGCAAGCAGTTCGCAGTTTGGAACGATCGAGCGACTACACCGCGCCCAGCCCACCTGGGGAAACACCGCGTCCTGTTGATAGCGATGTGCCGATGGCAGAGGCCGATGAAACTTCTTCGAATGCCACAACACAATCGGCCACTGCGACAAAAGAGGGTGATGTTCGCCTGACCGATCAGCGATTGGGCCTCGACAACTGCTCACTGGAAGAGGCTTATCAACACGCGGTCACCGCACACCGAGCAAAGGATTTCGTTCGCGCCGAAGGAATCTATCGCGAGCTGCTTCGTCATCGGCCTCGCAACGTTGCTACGCTACATATGCTAGCCTGCCTGACGCGCGAGACAGGCCGCCCCGAACAGGCCGCCGAACTGGCCAAAAAAGCTCTCTTGATCGAACCACGGAAACCGCTCATTCACGTCAATCTCGCCACGGCATTGTTGGATCTTGAGCGATACGACGAAGCAAAGCCGCATTTGGAAAAAGCGATCGAACTCGACCCCAACTGCGGCACCGCATACGTCAACTTCGCGGCCCTTTATGAACGGCAGGGCGAACTGGACGTGGCATTGAAATACGCGCGCCGTGGCGTGCAGTTGGCGCCAGACATGCCTTGCGCTCATTACAATCTGGCCAACATCCTTTTCCATCTAGGCGAAATAGAAGAGTGCATCGCCGCCCATCAGCGCGTCCTGCAACTCAATCCCGACTATGCCAAATCCCGCTGGAACCTCGGCCTGGCCTATCTTGTGACGGCCCGCTTCAAGGAAGGCTGGGAGGGCTACGAGTATCGCGAAGCTTCCGGGCAAGTCGATATCGACCACTACCCGCAACCCCGATGGGACGGTTCACCTCTGTCGGGTAAAACGCTGCTCATTCATGCCGAGCAAGGTGTGGGTGACGAAATCATGTTCGCCTCGTGCTACCGAGAGGTTATCGAACAGGCAGGGCATTGCGTGCTGTTGTGTGAGCCGCGTTTGGCTCCCCTGTTTTCCCGCTCATTTCCTGAAGCAACGGTGCATGGCGTGCGGCGCATTATCGGCCGACCCTGGATCCCACCGGAAGACATCGACCTGGAAATCCCGGCGGGGAGCCTGCCTCGTTTGCTGCGTCCGAGCTGGGAGAGTTTTCCGCGAAAACCTTTTCTCATACCCGATCCTAGTCTCACGCGAATCTGGCGAGATCGCCTCGATGCGCTAGGCGAAGGTTTGAAAATCGGTATCTCATGGCGGGCCGGCGGTCGCGCGAAGGAACAACGGCGTCGGACTACGCTGCTCGAACACTGGGCGCCTCTGTTTCGCGTACCAGGCATCCACTGGGTCAACCTGCAATATGGCGACTGCCAGCAGGCCATCGAGTCAGCCCGCCACCGTTGGGGCATTGAAATCCACGACTGGTCCGATGCCGACCCAACGGCCGATATGGACAGCTTTGCTGCTCAGGTCGCCGCGCTCGACTTCGTCATCTCTGTCGGCAATACAACAATTCACATGGCTGGTGCCGTTGGAGTTCCTGCTTGGACCGTGCTACCGAAAGTCCCCGGTTGGCGATACCTGCTCGAGCATGACGAAATGCCGTGGTATGGCGATATACGACTCTTCCGCCAACCCGAATTCTCGGATTGGGAGGGACTGTTTCAACAGATCGCCACGCGGCTGGAGAACGGTCTAGATGATGGTTCACTCATCTCACTGGCCACACAACGGCGAGAACAACGTTTCCAAGCTTTGCAGCAATTCGCCACTCGGCGATCGTCGCGCGCGACCGGAACCGCGCAAATATCCGCGCCCCTATCTTCCGATGCTGAAACGCCTCGCGCGGCGATTCGACACAACGTGCCTTCCGAAATCGACACGCAGGCTCCAGCAAACAGCTCTCCACTGTCACAAGCGGGCGAAGTGGGATCCCTGCGGAATTCGATTGAAGCACCGTCGCACGGCGGCCCATCTTCTTCGACGGCAGAACAGGAAGAGGCGATCACACGACAACTTACTGAGGCAATTCAGCATCATCGCGCCAACAATCTGTCGACTGCCGAGGCCATCTATCTCGACGTTCTGGAACAAGACCCCGAAAACGTTGACGCACTCCATCTGCTGGGCACGCTGCGTTACACACAAGGCAATCTGCCGCAAGCAATCGAACTGATACGGTCGGCGTTGCAGCGGCGGCCTCGGCCCATAATTCACTACAATCTTGCCAATGCGTTGCGAGACTCCGGGCAAATTGATGAAGCCATTGCGCATTACGAGCAAGCCGTCAGTCTGGATCCTCATTTGGCTGAGGCCCATCTGAATCTAGGTGCCTTACTCCGTTCGCTAGGCCGTCTTGACGAGGCCAAGGAAAGTCTTCGCCGCGCACTGTTGGCCTCGCCGGAAATGGCTGACGCCCACACACAGTTGGGGCTTGTCCATGTTGGCCAGAGAGCCCCCGTCAAGGCGCTCAAGTCTTTTGAGCGTGCTGCGGAGCTACGCCCCAATGTTGCCCGCGCTCATATGCACGTTGCTGGCGTACTGAGGCAACTAGGACGCAGCGAGGAGGCGCTCGAACGCTACGCGCAGGCCCTCGAGCTCGACCCCAACGATGCAGACATCCACGTGCAACGCGGCATGCTGCTGCTGCAACTCGGACGCTTCAAGGAAGGCTGGCAGGAATGGCAGTGGCGTTGGCGCAGCCAGCAATCGCCACATCGTCGCAACTTTCCGCAACCCCGTTGGGATGGTTCGCCGCTCGAAGGAAAGCGCATTCTCGTTCACGGCGAACAAGGCCTCGGCGACGAGATTATGTTTGCCTCATGTCTTGGTGAGGTCGTGCAGCAAGCTCAACAGTGCATTGTGGAATGCGAGCCCCGGTTGGCATCGCTCTTCCGTCGTAGCTTTCCGTCGGCCATCGTTCATCCGCGTCAAAGCTGGCACGACGTCGAGTGGATCAACCAGTACGGCAACATAGATGTCCAAGCCCCGTCGGGCGACCTGCCAACCATCTTGCGGCGGTGCCTCTCCGACTTCCCTAAACACACTGGTTTCCTGATCGCTGATGCCGCTTTACGAACACGATGGCGTGAAAGACTCGCTGCTTTGCCGGGCAAGATGAAAATTGGCATCTCGTGGATTGCGCGAAATGGCCCCGAAGAGCCACCACGTACTGCTCCTCTAGTTGAATGGAAACGTCTATGGCAACTCGATGACATCCAGTTCGTTTCGTTGCAATACGGCGACTGCTCGCAAGAGCTGAATGAAGCTCGTCAGCGCTGGGGCGCCCGCATCGCCACGTGGGATGATCTCGAAGTGGCCACTGATTTCGAGAACCTCGCGGCCTTGATGTGCGAGCTAGATCTAGTCATTACCGTCGGCAACACCACCGCGCACCTGGCCGGTGCCCTGGGCGCCCGTGTTTGGACCTTGCTTTCGGCAGCCCCCAGTTGGCGATGGCTCGCCGGACGCACTGACAGCCCATGGTACCCGACGATGCGTGTGTTCCAGCAGCGTTCCATTTACGGTTGGCAAAGCGTGTTTGAACAGCTCGAAAAAATGCTGCGGCTTCATGGCAACAAAATGCCGCATCGCGCGACCGGCCATGGCATACCAGCACCGCACGCGCTGGCGCGATCGCGTACAGCACCTCGTTCGTAAAACAGGCCGGTCGTCGTGCGCAGATTGGTCGTCCAGCAATCTTCATCAACCAGGAAGAATCGCGTGCATGCCTTGAAGCAAGCCGCCTAATCCCAGTGAGTTGAAGCGTATGAAGCAGCCAACATCCGCCCAATTCCCAGGCGACGCTGCGCCCGCTTCTTCGATTCCGATACCATCGGCCACGGCATGTGGTACTGCGGACGCCCCACCTCCGTATAACGGCGCGCAGCATAACGACGCGTTGCCGATTGTCCCACCTAGTCAGTCACTTCCATCGTCGGGCACGACGATCCTGCCCCAAGCCACTCAGCAACTGCAACAACTCTGCCACGAGCTCCGCGGTCAACCCCATAATCGCAACCTACGCCGCAGGCTTGTCCATCTCTGCCGGCAGCACAAGCAATGGAACCTAGCAGTCGACACATTCGGCTGGCTCTGTCAGCAACAGCCGAACGACGCAGAAGCGTGGTTTTTGCTAGGCATTGCACAGCATCAGCTTGGTTGCTTTGCCAAAGCAATCCATTGCTTTCAAGCTGTTATCCGGCTCTTGCCTCGCTCGGCGGAAGCCCACCAGAACTTAGCAGCCACATATGAAGCGGCCGGAAAATTCGATGAGGCACTCGCGGCTTACGACCGCGCGATCGCCCAGCACCCTGATTTCGCGGCCGCCCATCATGGTCGCGGACATGTATTGCGTTGCCTCGGCCGGCTGAACGAAGCCATCGACGCTTATCGAGAAGCCGTTGGCTTGTGCCCCAAGAGCCGGATCTGGCACGCAGAACTCGGACAGTTGCTATTGGATGCCGGCCGCTTGCGAGAAGCTGCGGCTTGCTTCAGAGAGATCGCGCAGCGCTATCCCGCTTGGGATAGGGCATGGATCGGGTTGGCCCGCTCGCTGGCAGCCACCGGCAAAACTGAGGAGGCCATCGAAACTCTGCGTGCAGCGGCATCGAGGTCCGACACCGAGTCGCCGGCAGTGCACCGTTTTCTTGCAGAACTGCTTGGCACCGCGTCTCGCTGGCCCGAGGCCGCGCAGGTTCTAAACGACGCTCTGTCGTGCTGGCCCGACTCTGACGAACTGCTCTCGCAACTCGCGATGACCTATCGCCGGTTGGGGGCACTCGACCGCGCACTGGCGCTTTGTCGTCGCGCGGTAGCCAGGCGCCCGCGTTCCTCTCAAGCCATAACACAGCTTGCTATCGCTCATCAGGAATGCGGATGGCTCAGACGCGCGCTAAATCGATATCGTCGGGCATTGCAACTCGACCCGCAAAATGTCGTGGCGCAGCTCAATCGCGCCCTCCTGCTGCTGTCGACGGGAAAATTTGGTCCAGGATGGGACGCTTATGAGTGGCGGTGGAAACTGCCTCAGGCCGAACGCCCTCCGTGGCATCGTCTTTCAATTCCCCATTGGAACGGTGAACCGCTGACGGACAAAACAATCTTCGTCCATGCCGAACAAGGTGTTGGCGATGACATCATGTTCGCTTCCTGCTTCGACGATCTCTTGAGAGCCGCAAAACAATGTGTTTTTGAATGCGACCAGCGCCTCGTCCCACTGTTCAGCCGCTCGTTTCCCAAAGCCCATATCGTCGGGACGAAGTTCGCCGATTCTTTGGCGTCCCATCCAATAGCTGCCCAGGCGGACGTCCAGGTTGTGGCCGGCACGATGCCCCGGTTTTTGCGCCGCCGGATATCCGACTTTCCTCAGCAGCGAGCATACCTAATCGCCGACGCCGCTCGTGTCGCTTGTTGGCGACAGCGTCTTGCCACGTTAGGCCCCGGCCTGAAAATCGGCATCTCCTGGCGAGGCGGCAGCGGGGCAGAAGAACGCCACCGTCGTTCAACGAATCTCGATGATTGGGTTCCCCTGCTGCGGTGCCCGGGAGTCCATTTTGTCAATCTGCAATATGGGGACTGCCATGCCGAGCTGCACGAATGCATGCGAGGTCACCAGGTTCTGATCCACTCCTGGCCTCAGTGCCAACCACTCAGTAATCTCGACGACTTTGCGGCCCTTGTCGCATCACTAGACCTAGTAATCTCCGTAACAAATGCCACGGTGCATCTGGCGGGCGCTCTTGGGGTGCCTGCCTGGGCATTGGTGCCCACTGTAGCCACGTGGCGTTGGATGGCCCAAGGCGACTCAATGCCGTGGTACACATCGGTGCGTCTGTTCCGGCAAGCAACACCCGGCTGTTGGAAACCTTTATTGCACAATATTGCTGATCAACTGCGTTGTTGGGTCGCAACGCGTGGCCCCTATCTCAAACCGCACAGCTCGTGGAGCGGTCGACATGCCCGGACAACCTAAACATGCTGCCATGTCGCCGGTGCTGATCGCTACGTAACGCAATGTTTCGAGAACACGAATCGATCCCCAAAAAGATGAGCTACCTTGTCAACTCGGTTGCCCGCGGCAATAGCTGAAAGACCATGAGCGTTTAGCAAGCACCCACCCGTCTCTGAGGAGCTCCGCCTTGACCGAACCAACGGCTGATCTGCTTCAAACGGCCATCAGTCACCACCGCCGTGGCGAGTTGAAACGGGCAGAAGCAATCTATAAACGGTTGCTTTCAGCCAATCCGAACCAGCCCGACGCGCTGCACCTCTGGGGTGTGTTGGCCCATCAAACAGGTCGCGTCCTAGACGCGCTCGACGCGATGCAACGAGCCGAAATGACTCATAGCCAGAACCCCGTGTTCCATTTTAATTTTGCCCGAGCGCTAGCCGATCACGGTGACATCAATCAGGCTGTGAATCGATACCACAAGGCAATCAGCTTAAAACCCGATTTTGCCGAAGCCTATCAGAACCTCGCGTCTTTGCTACTCGACCAACAACTGCCCAATGAAGCCCTGGCCGTGTGTCGCACCGCTTTGAGCCACGGAATCACCAACGCGGACATCATGCTGCACTATGGGCAAGCCCTAGAGCGTACCGGAGCCACTAACGAAGCGATAGCGGTGTACAACCAGCTCCTCACTCAAGAGGCACCACCTGTTAAGGCCTTTCTCCAACTAGCCGAGCTCTATCACACACAGGGGGAAAAGCAGCGTGCCATCGAAACGTTGACCCGCGCGCATCGCTCGTTGCCCAATTCGGTCGCCATCCGGAACAATCTCGCACGGTTGCTGCAAGATGCTGGCCGGCTCGACGAAGCAATCATCCATTACCGCCATGCGTTGAAAATCGCTCCGGATTGCTTCGAGATACTGATCAACCTAGCCACCGCGTACAAAGAACGCGGCGACATCAACGACGCAATCCGCCTCTACGAGCGGGCTCTGGAATACCGTCCCAACGGCGTGGAAGCATGGCACAACCTGGGCGTGCTGTACCAAGACGAAGGGTTGCTCTCAGCGGCTGAAGCTTGCTTCGATACTGCACTGCGCTACGATCCGCAACATGCGGCAGTCCGTTCCCAACGTGCTCTGGTTTGGCTTCAACAGGGCCGGTTCGAGCAAGGCTGGCCGGAGTACGACTGGCGGCTTGCCATGATCGGCAAACAACTTTCCCTGCTCAACGGCATTCCGCTTTGGCAAGGCGAGCCGCTCACGGGCAAAACGCTCTTTGTGGCAGGCGAGCAGGGCATCGGCGACCAAATTCTGTTTGCGACGTGCCTGAATAGCTGGGATACAGCGCCGGCCTGTTTGATCCTGCTATGTGCGCCCCGTCTGGCACCACTCATCGCACGCGCCTTTCCTGAAGAAAACGTTATAGTGCTCCCTGAAAACACACACGGCCGACAACGCGTGCTGGAAATGGCCGAACGGATCGACGTCCAAATTGCTCTAGCCAGCCTTCCCCGTTACTGCCGCACAGATTTCGCCTCATTTACGCACTCCCGCCGGCTGCCGTTGCAAGCCGCGCCTGATCGAGTGCAGCAGTGGCGTGTGCAACTCCAGAAAAGCGGGCGGCAGGCCCAGCGATCGGTCGGTATTTCCTGGCGAGGTGGGGCCCGCACTAAAGACCGCCTCCGCCGTTCGGCCCCGCTTGAGCAGTGGGCTCTGCTACTAAACGCTCCCGGTAGCCAGAATATCCAGTGGGTCTGCCTGCAATATGACGACTGCGATGACGACCTCGAAGAGTTGCAGCGTCGGACGGATGTGAGCATCCATCGCTTCCCGTCGATTGCTCCTCTTGCCGACCTAGAGGAGTTTTCGGCACTCGTAGCCGCGCTGGATCTGGTCATTTCGGTTGACAACACCACGGTGCATCTGGCTGGCGGGCTTGGAACCCTCACTTGGGCCATGCTGCCCGAGCCAGCCACTTGGTATTGGTTCCAAGAGCGTCAAGATTGCCCATGGTACGCCGACGTAAAGCTTTTCCGTCAGTCGCGACCAGGCGACTGGCCCGGTGTCTTTTCTCGTGTGGCGCAGTCATTAACCTCCTGGCTGACACACCCTGAAAACGCCTGTTCAACGGCGTAACATCGAGAAATCTATCCGCCGCCTCGACGCAGCGATCAGCAGTACCCCTCTAATACGCACCTCATATCACAGGCCGCACAATCGGCCTTCCGTCACCGCCGTCTATCGTCTGTGCTCCCAGCGCTTCGCGTCGCATGCAGTTCTGCCGAATATAACGGCTGCCCATCCCGAACGGGGCAGTACGGTTCTGACATTTTGGCAAGCTGCGCAAGGAGAATCTAAATCCGCTCGGGGGCAATGGTCGATGCAATAGAGAGGCCCAATTGTGTACGCACCGTCATCACACCGTGCTGCCGCGTACCGCTTTTCGCCAAAGGGCCGAACGTCGTTCATAATTCCCGCACGACATCATTCCGGCGCGACGTTACCGGCCAGGCCAGTTCATTCCGCTTCTCCGAGGTAGTCTGCTCAAAGCAATGGGACGCATCACAGCCAACGTCGGCTTGATCTCCGGTATTCCAATCGCGAGTACCGTAGATCAACT
>WGDQ01000882.1 GCA_015493185.1 Planctomycetaceae bacterium | reverse complement strand
GCGCGTAGCCGCTGAGGTCGAGCGCCCGATAAACCCGCTTGCACAGTTTCGAAATGGCCTGCTCGGCCCCTTCCGGCAGGTTTTTGGCCTCGTGTGTTTCCACGCCGCGACGTTCCTGAAACTCGGGATCCCACTTCGCCTTCTCGGTAGCGATCAGCGGCATGTTTTCCCGCGGCTTCGTGAACACCAGTTCCCAAACGGGAAACGTCTGCAATCGCTGATTTCCGATCACACCGACGTAGAGTTCACGACCTTCGATGTATTGTTCCACAATGGCGTCGGTCATCACTTGCTTATGGATGAAATCGACGCGCTCGCGCAGCTTTTCGTCGCTGCGCACCACCGATGCCTGCGAGATGCCGAGCGAAGCGTGCTCGGTTGCCGACTTTACGACCAAAGGAAATTCGAGCCGTTTTGGACGCCGCTTCGCCACCCGCCCCAGCGGATAAACGGCAAACTTTGGCGTGGGGATGCGGTGGAAGGTGAGAATTTTCTTGCTCAGCGCCTTGTCATGGGCGATCAACAGGCCACGCGGGTTGCAGCCCGTGTAGGGCTGACGCATCAGTTCCAGGTAGCTCACCACGTGATGGTCGTACACGGCAACGCCGTGAAACTCTTCGAGCAAATTGAACGCCACGTGCGGCCGCCACTTTTCGATGGCCCGCTGCACCACGCCCAAATCGCTGTGAACGCCCAGCGGCCGGACCTCGTGCCCCAGTTCACGAAGCCCTTCCAGCACGTCGAATTCGACTTTCCACTCGCGGATTTCTTTTTCGCTGTAGCCTTCCAAGGTCTCGGGTGGCACCAGATCTTCGTGCATCAAGACCAGCACGCGAAGTTTTTTCATAGTGCTACCCGATGGTGTCCGCCATGAAGATAGTTCATCGTCTGCACAGCCAACATCAGCATCGCATCGCGCCGCGCGTGTCGTTCCGGACGATCGAGCCGCAGTTGCAACTGCCGGCAACGCTGAATCATCTCGCCCAGCACCTGATCGATCGTGTATTGATACTGCCCGGTCCAATAGGCCACGGCCCGCCGCAACTCGGTCCGATGGCGCCGCAAAAAGGCCGCCGCCGATTCGCGACGGGCATGTTTCGGATCGTCCGAAAACAACCGCCGCAAATCGCGGTCGTAAAACTCCGGGTAATCCAGACCGTAGCGTTCGCGCTTGTCTTCGTAGTGCTCGCGCAACGTCCGTCGGTTGGTGCGCAGCGGCTCCACGTGGCGGCGCGTACGCACCACGGCCGGACGATCGGCCACTTCGCGAATAAGCCGATCGACGTATTCGATCTTCCGCAGCGCGGGCCACCCTTGATACTGCGAACGCCAACGCGACCGCGGACGCAGCCACACGGCGAACGTCTCGGCAAAATCTTCGGCCGGGTGGCTCTGCGCGTACCACATATCAAGGTGCAACACGTAGCTGCGGCTGTAAGGCCGCGGCCGATACGTGTCGGGATACGGCTCCGAATACTTGCCGAACGTTTTGCGCCAACTCGGCCGCCGATGCAGCCGGTAGGCCGTGTCGATGGCATGTCCCGCCTCGTGCCGTAAGATGCGCATGCACTGTTCTTCCGTGCCGCCCTCGACCTCGAGCATCTGACGCCGCTCGAGCCGGGCCAGGCGCGGATGGGCCAGATAAAACGGAATGGCGATGCCCGGCACGCCGTCGGGCGAGAACCACTCTTCCGAGAGCCAACAGTGCGGTCGGAACCGCAAGCCGCGGTGTGCTAGCTCGTCGTACAGCGTTGCAATACGGTCCGCCAGCGGCGTTCCTTCGATCTTCACGCCAAGATCGCAGAAACGCAGATCGAGCAACTGCTCGTCGGAAAACCCGACCCACTCGGGCTCGGCACGGCGGCGCGATCGCTTCGAGGTTCGTGTCATGATGCAAACAAAACGCGTGAAAGTCTCGTGCCGGGGCCCGCAATCATATAGCCCTGCCAAACCACGACGGCAGCACAGCCCACGTCGCGCAAACCGTCGCGATGTCAGTCTCCAAAAACCCCGGGAATGAATCAACCCGCATATGGGGTTCTTGGGTTCCTTTCAGCCGCTCCGGCCTGTTCGGCCGGCCACATCCGCCGCCATGAACCACGAGCGCCACCTCGGCCGGCCGGACGCGAGCCACACGCCCCGCTCCGCGACCCATCTTTTTTTCTACAGCCTCCACGTTCAGCGGGACACTGCCAAACCGTCCGCCCAGCCCGTTGGCCGCTGGTTGCTGACAATCGCCCGGCGTGTTTGACACACGTGGTCGTCTGTCTCTT
>WGDQ01000881.1 GCA_015493185.1 Planctomycetaceae bacterium | reverse complement strand
GCAAACGGTGGCCTCTTGATCGAACCGTCGCATGCCTCGCCGATCGGTAACGAGGGTACTCTTGCACAGGATGAGGCGGGCGACCGCGCTGCCGGTGGTTCAACGCCACGGCAAGTGGGCCGCTCCCCGTTGGGCGAACACGCCCCCGCACCGTCGAGCGGCTCGCCGATGTCGCCCGTTGGCGCGGTAGCTATCGCCGTTTGGATCGCGGTGCAACTGCTCTTGCCGCTGCGCCATTTCGCCATTGCCGGCAACGTGCACTGGACAGGCGAAGGAAGCCGCTTCAGTTGGCATATGATGCTGCGTCATTTGGAGCCGGGCTACCTCGAATACCGCATTGTCGATCCTGAACTCATCCGTCGCGCCGGCGATCGGTGGGAAGTGGACTGGTCGCAGTGGCAATTTCAGACGGATGAAAGCTCGTGGCACGAGGTCGACGCCCGGCAGCTCGATCTCGCGACCATGCCCGAGCTGTTCATCGCCTATGAACCGATTGTCGGAGAACGGCTTTTTTACAATCCGCACGCACGCGACGCGCGCTCGTCGGACGGAACTTCGTCGGCACGCGCCGAACCGTTGATCGCCATGTGGCAAGCGGCTTTTCATCGCCGGCCGCGCGTGGAAAGCGTGGTTGGCCTGTCGCAGTCGCTGGAGAAATTGCGCGATGCGGCGGTCGGAACGTATCGGCAGCGTGGCGTGCCACCGCCGGCGGCGGTTCGCCGTCTGGCATTGGCCGCGCAATTGGCCCAGCAGTTGGAGACGACCGACCTCAACGAGCAGCAACTGCTCACGCGCACCGCGCAGCTTCAAACCGTGCTCGAGGAATTGCGCTCGTACCGGTCGCTGCGGCGGGCGTTGTTCGATGCTCTCGACACGGCCCCGCCTTGGGCCGTTTTGGGCGGACGTGCGGCGGCAGGCCAACTACCGACGGTTTTCGTGGTGCGCGATCGTGCCCTGGAACGACGACACACAGGCAGCGGCGTTCGACAGATCAGCCGCCGCGGTCCAACGGGCGACATGCCGGCCTTTGTCGATCTACGGCGTCTTCTGCCGATCGAAATGGCCCCGTTGCCGCAAGCCTTGATCGTGTGGAACGCACAGGGCGAGCCGCGCATCGTGTGGAACTATGCGGCTGAGCTGCATCCGCTGCAATGCCGCACCATGCGCAGCTTTGCCGCCATGCAGCACGAATACGCCCAGCGAATCGCCCAGCGTTGGCAGGCCCTTTATGGCCGCCGCCCGCGGGTTTATGTGCAAAGCAGCCTGGCACTGAATCACCATCCGATGCAACCACTGATCGACCCCACGGTGGATTTGGCCAACGAACCACGCTACGTGTGGCGACACAACCGGTGGATTTTGCCCATGAAGCAGCGCTCGGCGAGTGCCGACGCGAACGGCTCACAACCAGTGTCGGCAACGGCGCCTTGAAGTTGTTGCCCGACTTGTCCAAACCACGCTCGACCCGACGGGCACGTTGGCCGCGGGCCGCGCGATGCTGAAAGCCTCCACGGCCGCATCCGGTGCGTTGCCGAGCAAGTGCAAAAGCCAAACGGAAAAGAGATCATCCTGCCGCGGTCGGCCCCGCTTAGAACGAGCGGACAAAACGCGTCTGAACAGCCGAGACAAGCGGTTTTTCCGCAAGAATTGGAGGTTCTGTCCGCTGGCTCTTAAAAAAAACCAACCCATCCGTTCGCCCCGAAAAAACGACTCTGCTGCAATGTGGAACCGCGTGACACGCTGGCTGTTTCAAGAAGTCGACGGGGCGTCGTTGGCGGCGCTGCGGGCGTTTTTCGGCGCGATCATGTTCTTTGAAGCGTTGGATCTGCTGCGGCCGCTAACCGCGCCTGAGACCAGCGCCATCGTGCGACAATTCGACCCGGCCGTGATGGGCTGGATGCCGCCCTATTTTGGCTTCGAATGGCTGCGTCCGCTGCCGCCGAACCTCATGCGGCTGGTCGCTTGGGGGCTTGCTCTCTGTAGCGTGCTTCTGGCCGTGGGATTTTTCAGCCGGCTGGCGGCCCTCGGTGTGTTGCTGAGCTGGACCTATCTGTTTCTTCTCGATGCGACCCGCCAGAACAACCACTACTACCTCATGTCGCTGATGGCCGGCCTTTTGGTGCTGATGCCAACGGCTCGCTGCGGCAGCGTGGACCGATGGCTGCGCCACCGCTGGCGTGGCCAGACAAACAGCGGGCCTTATGTCCCGTTTTGGACCGTGTTTCTGCTGCGGGCCCAACTGCTGATCATGTATTTCTATGGTGGCGTCGCGAAGCTGAGTGTCGACTGGCTGCGAGATGCGGAGCCGGTCGGTATCGCATTGGCGCGCCCCGAGGTGCTCGCTCCGTTTCGGCCCTACCTTTCGGCTCAGGTGCTCACCTCGCTGGGGCAACTTCTTCGTGAACCGGCGACCGCTTATTTCTTCGCCTACACCGGCTTGCTGTTCGATCTGGCCATCGGGCCGCTGCTGCTGATCCGGCGCACACGGATTTTCGGCGTGGTGCTGATGCTGATCTTTCACACCACGAACCACGTGCTGTTGTTCGACAACATCGGCTGGTTTCCGCTGATGGCCGTGCTGACCACCACGATTTTCCTCGAACCCGATTGGCCACGACGCGTGGCACGATGGCTACGGCAGCCAACCCTCCAACGGCCTGATCTCGAATGGCTGGTTGGTGGCATGTTGCTGGTGCCCGTAGTGGGCATGTTCTTGGGTTGGAAGCTGGCACCCACGGCCACCTCAGGCAGCCGAGCCACGGTCGACCATACCGCACACAGCCGGATCGCACGCCGGCTTCGTCCTCTCGTCGTCGGTTTTGTCGGGCTGTGGTTGCTCGTGCAAATTGTGGTGCCCCTGCGACACTTCGCCATTCCGGGCAATGTCAACTGGACATCGGAAGGCGATCGATTCGCCTGGCGCATGAAAGCGGCGTCGCGGCGGCCCGGACCGTTGAAAATAGTGCTTCGCGACGCGCGGCTCATCGATACGAGTGCCCGCTCGCAAGCCCTCACAATCGACTGGGCCGCTTGGGAGGGCGATCGGGCCGTTTATCAGGAAGTTGACAGCGAAACGCTCGCGTGGGACCGGCTGCCCGAGTGGCTCGTGGTGTATCAACCGTTGGTCGGCGAACGGATCGTATGGAATCCTGCTGGCGCCGCGGCGGTCGATGGCACCGATGCAATCCAGCGCCGGCAGCGTGCCCAACAACAATGGGAACGATTGTTCGGCGCAGCGCCGCGCATGGCGCCGGCGATCGGTCTGGGGGAATTCACGGCCCGCATCGCCGACCGGCTGCGGCGAAGGAATCATCGGCAAGCTGCCTTGGCGCCTTTGATCCAACAGTTGCAGCGCTTTGCCGCAGAGCTTGCCCGTGCTTCGACAGGCGAGAACACCTCTTCGAGGCGTGCGGCGCAGCTCGCGATGCTTCGCCGTGTTGTTTCTGAGCTGGCCGCATCGCCCGAACACCGATCGTACACCCAGCGGTTGCTCGCGCAGCTCGAACCGTTTGCTCTTCAGGGGGCCCGGCGCGCAGCGACATCGTCCTCCGAAACTTCGGGCGAAGGCACTTATTTTGTGCAAGATATCCGCCTTTTGCGCCGCGATCGCTCGGGCGACCAACGGGTCGACCGGCAGCGCTGGGAATCGGCCCATGGGCGGCCTTGCACGGTTTATGTCGATTTCCTGCGTCTCGGCGGCAGCGGTTGGCAGCGTCTGCCGCGCGAGATGTTGTTCGTGGATTCGCGCCATCGCCCTGGCGTGTTGATCAACCCGCATGCGGCCATGATTCAGCGAACGGTGCGCATCATGGCGGCCCGACCCTACATGATTCATCAATATGTGAACCACGTGGCCCGGCAGTGGCAAAGCCGCTTCGCTCGACGACCGCGGATTTACGTAGATAGCTTCATGGCGCTCAATCGCCGGCCCATGCAGCGGCTGATCGCACCCGGCGTCGACCTAGCAGCCGCGCCACTGTGGTTGCTGCGCCACAACCCCTGGATCTTGCCGCTACGACAAACCGCAACAGCCGATCGCCACGGTGAGCCGCCTCGATAACAGCCGGCCGAAAAGCTACTTCGTCAGCGGGCGAAAGACAAAGCCCCAAGCGTGCCAAAACAAACAGCCACACGACGAGAACGTGCCGGCACGCCAGACATCGGCCGCCCTCGCGCCGACCGACGGGCGTGACACTTCGGTGCCGCAGCCGCGGCGACGCGATTCACACCGTGCCGCACGGCCTCGTCCGGTCCGATCCGCCGCCAAAAACAGAGAACGCCCGCCCCCGACGATCTGCGTCTCGGCTGTTTTGAGACTATCTTGAGGGTATGGCGCAAGCCGACTTTTCTCGCGATCGCTGGTTAATCGAAAAGGCACTTTTCATGCGGCCGGTTTCCCAATGGTGGCAACGCTTTCGAGACATGCTGGCCAGCCATGTCGATGGCGGCTCGCTGGCGGCGTTG
>WGDQ01000880.1 GCA_015493185.1 Planctomycetaceae bacterium | reverse complement strand
TGGAATTCGGTGGCGCCGCGGCCTTTGCTTTCAACGGCCCACGGTGTGCCCAAGCGAAGTATGCCGCCGAAATAAGGGCGTCAACACACTTGCCGCCAAAAGAATGCTGATCGACGTCGGAGGGAGCCAGTCACCCCAGCGCATGTAAAGACTCTGCCTGTTATCTCGAGGCACGCGGCCCAAGCGAAACGGTGCTCGCAGCAATGCTATCTCAGATCGGTTCAGGACGCGTCCCGAGCCATCAACGAGCGCCGAATAACCCTGGTAAACTGAACGAACAATCGGGCGCCGCGTTTCGATTGCGCGCAAACACGCCATGCGGAGAAGGATTCGTTGTAGCAATCCCCTTTGGTCGGCCGCCTCGGAAGCGGGAACGACGAAAAACTCTGGCCGCCGTTCTTTTTCTTGGGCTGCGAAGTATCGACGAAATATCTCCGGGAAGCAGATGTCGTAGCAGATCGCTACGCCAAACCGGTATCCGGCCCCGGTGGTTGACTTCGACGCCTCAAAAACGCGCGTTCCAAAACCTGGATCGTATGTGCCGTGCTCACCATATCCGAAGATGCTCCCAAGCCGCGGCGCGCCTTCGGCGCCTGGAACGAGCGCGATTTTGTCGTAGAAGCCGAGAATACCGCGTCTCGGATGAACAATCGCCGCGCTGTTGTAGTAGCGCAAATCGCCATCGTGAAAATCTTGCCGAAAGCAGCCGACGACCATGACTGAATTCAGGGCTTTCGAGCAATGCGTTAATTGCTCTAGATTGTGCGTGTTCGTATCGCGAATTTGCTGGATGGAAATCCCCTTTTCTCGTGAGGCATTGGCGCGGCGATGCTTTTCCGACACATGCGCTATCAGCGCGTCGCTCGCGAGCGACGAGGAGTAGGCGCCCTCTGGCCATACCATGATCGGCGGAATGTCGGTGGGTTCAGGGCCACTGCTGCTTGTGGCTGCAATGCCGCCAGGGGTTGGCTCTCCGTGCGACGGCCCCCTCGTGTCGTTTGCGTCGTGTGAGCCCAGCAGGTAGTGTTCACTCGTCCAGAGAGGCATTGCCCATGCGGTTGGCCCTGTCGACTTCGCAACGTACGACAGTCGGTGATATCCGTAGATAAGAGCAACACCGGCAACCAGTCCGTACCACCACCCCTGACGAATCAGTCGCATTGTTTTGGGGCGCCATCCCGATGGGGGGCTGTCGAACGACAGCACGGTGACGAGGCACGCAAAGAAACCGGCGTTTGCGGCCACGACTGCAAGCGTGACCGCGTACACACCGCCGATATCCGCGAATTGTGAAGCCAGCAGACCAACGCCCGGCCACTCTGCCAGGTGAAGCCACGGGAACGGTGGGCCGTGGCTAAGCAACTGGCTTGATGTCACGCGTAGCCAATCCGCGCCAACCCAAAGCAAGGGAAAAGCCAGCGCTGGATTCAGCCCGCGATGCCGCCGCAGCCATTGGCCGCTTAGGGCCACTAGCGGCCATGTGACCGCGCACAGCTCAGAGAGCACGAACCACTCCCGCACATGGGGGCCTGACAGTCCGGCACCACCATCGCTGGTGCGCATCCAGTCCAACGCTGCCAGGTTGCACACCACACCGCCGACGAACGAACCCAACCCAAGCCAAAACGGCGGGTTTCTCCCCTGTAGTAGTGCCCACAGCAGCGGCAACAGGCCAACCCACACAAGCCACGAGAGCCAGCTTACCCTTGCGGCGAGTGCCAACAATGCACCTCCGGCAATGGGCGCAAGAAACTCGATTCCGCTCCGCCAACCCGGGCTTGAAAGATACGCTCGAGCGTAACAAAAAACCGCTTTCACCTACCTGCCCCTGCGCAGTACGACACAGGCTACAGCACGTTAGAAAACGACACGCGGATTGATTCCGTTTCGCACAAAGTCTTCAGGCGAACAGCGCAAGTCGAGCGGATGCCAGTGGGCATCGCTGCTCGCCCACCAAAAACGGATGTAATAGACACAGGTGATTCCAAGCAGCGTTTCGGGGTCGTGGTCGATCACCAGTTTCACATCCGATAACAGCAACGAACCGGTCGCGCGCAACTCATCTTCGGGCGGATGCGGTGCTATGAAGCCATTGGAGACGGACATCATCGAAGGCCATTTCTCGAGCTCCTCTTGGCCGACGCTGTTGGCAACGTCGTGATCAAACCTCGGCAGCCGATAAAACTGCATGCAGCATGCCTTCGGGCGAAGCGCCACCCAATGAGCGCTCCTAAAAACGCCGTAGAGTTCCGCATCCCAAATGGCCCGTATCCATGCCAGGTCGTCGGCGTTGTCGTCTGGTGCGGGCAGACCTAGCCTTCGAAGCATCCGGCGGTGCATCTGCTTCGTGTCCGGTTTCAGTCTTTCGCCGCGCGAGTGCCTGTAGGCGACAACCGCCTCGGGCGTATCGGCGAAATACGCGCGGCACAACCCGGCGATGGCCTGTACGATGTCTTTGCGTTGGCGCGGCTCCAGCGATCTCCATGAAACCGCCGAGGCATCTGCCGGCAATTCCAAGCAACCCTTCGACTTCAGCGAGGCAATCACTTCTTCCAGCGACGGATCGTCCAGTCGCACGACGTCCGATTCAGCCCACGCGCGCCGCTCTTGTTCCATGAATTGCTGTCGGATGCGCGCGAACTCTTCATCCGTGGGCGGTAGTGAAGTCGTGGGCCAGAATACCCAGACGTTCGCTCCGACGAGCACGACGATGGCGATAACGGCCAACAAGTACGAACGACGCATTGCCCACCCCCCTTTCAGTGCAGATAAGGCACGTCCGGCGTCATTAATCTTTTGCGTCTTGACGACGCACTACGACCCCTGTGGCAATCGCGCCCGCGCCGCTGCCCATCTCGGTGCGAGTCGCAAGAGATGCGAATCTACCATGGCCACCATTACTGTATGGCAGCCGAAAACAGCCTCCTTCGAAAAAAAGAAGAGCGGAATGCAGACAATACCTCGTGGAGGGCGAGTCTGATTCTGAGCGGTAGTTTACTCCTCTCATGCCCGCCATTGCAAAAAAATGTTTGTTTACCACCGGGCCGGGAACTGATCTGGATGCGAAATAGAGAGGGCATACTGCGGGTGTTATGGATGAGATGCGAACCAAGGACGGATGGTCCGCGTTGTCGGGAGTTGGAGGCCGAGCCGAAAGAGGGCAAGGCGCGCCATTGCCGGATAGGAGGCGATGGTTCGCAAGCCTGATCGAGAAGGTCGAGCAAGCGGAATGAGCGGCCAAGTGACATGCGGCGCCGTGCGTTTGCCGCGTGCCGTGCTCGTGCGGATCGAGTGGGCGTTCCGCGCTGTGCCGACAGGGGACGCCTGAGCCACGACACCCTGGCCGAGGTCCGTTGTTCTGGGGCAATCGCGTGGTCATTCCGCTGCGGTATCAAACGTGTCGGCTGTCGAATCCGTATCGCGTTGCTGCTGAAAGTTGACAGCGTTGATGCGTGCCGTTAGTCTAGGATTTAACTAGGGTTATTG